>JAQVFW010000002.1 GCA_028697015.1 Candidatus Paceibacterota bacterium | reverse complement strand
TACCAAGCGAGTACACTGCGCCTTTCAAAACAAATTGTCTCCAATGCAATTTATGCTACAATGGCAGACACAGCAACCAATTATTCTTAACATGTCTCAAGAGTCCAGAATAGGGTGGGGTTATACATTTATTTGAATTATTTCTTTTTTCGGCTATAATAAAGAAAGAATATCTGAAAAACTGGAAAAATGGATAATTTTTTTAAACTGGAAAGATCAAAAAAGTTTTGGATTGTTTTCAGCTTGATTATTAGGATTATTTTGATTGTCGCTATTGTTGCAAGCGTTATTGAAAATAACTGGATTTTTGTTTTTTTTAGCGCTTTAACTTTTTTTCTTACTTTCTTTCCTAAAATAATAGAGAGGAGTTATAAAATTGAACTTCCGGCAGAATTCCAAGTTTTAATTGTTTTATTTGCTTATGCCGGAGTTTTTCTAGGAGGAGTAGGAGAATTTTATGTCAAATTTTGGTGGTGGGATTCAATGCTCCACTTTTTAGCCGGAATTGGCCTTGGATTCATCGGTTTTCTAATTTTATATGTTCTTTATAAAAATAATAAGTTTAAGGCAAGTCATGGCACGATTGCAATTTTTGCTTTTTGTTTTGCACTTTCGCTTGGCGTATTATGGGAGATTTTTGAATTTTCAGTGGACTCTCTTTTTGGGGAAAATATGCAAAGGGCCAGAGACCTTTGTGATTTAGAATATTTTTGCGATAGCCGTCTTGGGGTGATAGATACGATGATTGACCTTATTTTGGACGCAATGGGCGCTTTAATTGCTTCTTTTTCCAGTTATCTTTATCTTAAAAGAAAAGAAATTCCCATTTTTAATCGAATGATAAAAAGATTTGAAGAAGAAAATCCCAGTTTATTTAAAGAAAATTGATATTTTAAAAAATAATTATGAAAAATAAAAAAATAATAATTGGCGCAATTGTAATAATTCTTTTCTTTCTTGTATGGTATTTTTTAAAAGACAAAAAAGAAGAGCAGATTTTTTTCGAAGTGAAAAGAGGGGATATAGTGAAAGACATTTTCGAGAGCGGAGTTCTTAATAAAGGAGAAGAAATTAATTTGGGTTTTAAAACAGCAGGAAGAATAGGGGAGATTTATGTAAAAACAGGAGAAAAAGTCAAAAAGGGCGATGTTCTTGGCAATCTTGACAGTGATGATTTAAAAATACAGCTTGAAAAGGCAAAAAGAGCTTTTCAAATTTCAATGACCGAGCTTGAAAAAGCAAGAGCGGGATTTAGCGATGAAGAAATTGAAACTTATAAAGTAGCTGTTTCAAATGCAAGAAGCGCCCTTGAAAGCTCCAATTCTTCTTTTAGCAGCGCAGAAAAATCTTTAATTGCTCAAATGGAAGATTCTTATACCAAGTCCGATGATGCAATATCCGGGAAAATAGATAAATTTTTTTTAAATCCAAAAAGTGAAAGCCCCCAGTTTGAAGTTTCTATAACAGACGGAAGTACCGTTTATTCTTTTCCTGTTCCTCAAAACCAAAAAAGCGAGATTAATAACGGGAGAATAAAAGTAGAAGATGAGCTTGAAAAAATAAGGGTTTTTTCTAAGGGCGATAATCCGCTTCTTTTTGTTGATAATGTTGAAAATTCTTTAAAGGAAATAATTTCTTTTTTGGATAAAGTTGCCTTTGCAATAAATTCTTTTTCGGTTTACAGTTTGTCATATGAAGCGACTTTAAGCCAATATAGGACTGATATTTCAACTGCAAGAAGTGCTGTTTCTCTTTCTTTGTCAAATCTCCTTTCTTCAAAAAATTCTTTCAATAGCGCAAATGCCGCTCTTGTTCTCTCTGAAGGAAACTTAAAACAGTCCGAAAGCCAGCTTAATCTTGCGCTTAAAGGGGCAAGGGACGAAGATATTAAGATTTTAGAGTCAAGAGTAAAGCAAATGGAATCGGAAGTCAATCTGGTTCAAAAATATATTGAGGATTCTTCAATAAGAGCTTTTAGCGACGGAATAATTACCGATGTTAAAAAGAAAAAAGGAGAAATTATACAGCCCGGAGAATCGCTTTTCTCTTTTTTGGGAGAAAACAATTTTCAGGTAGAAGCCAACATATATGAAGGAGAAATATCAAGGATAGACCTTTATGATACTGCAAGCGTGGAGCTTGTTGCTTTTCCTAATTTAAAATTTGAAGGAAGAGTGGTTTCAATTGAACCTTCAAGCAGGATTATAGACGGAGTGGTTTATTATAGAATATGGATTGATGTTGAGAATCTTCCGGAAAAAGCAATGCCTGGAATGACTTCCGATATAATAATAAATACTCTTGAAAAAGAAAACGTCCTTATTATCCCGGAAGCTTCCCTTCAAAAAATGGACGGAAAAGTTTTTGTAAAAGTTTTAAGCGGGAAAAAATCAACCGAAGAAAGGGAAGTTGAGGTTGGATCAAGGGGAGATGGAAGAATAATAGAAATAATTTCTGGCCTAAAGGAAGGGGAAAAGGTTTTAGTAAAATAATATGGACTCTTTAATCAGATTGGAAAACGTTTGGAAGATTTATAAACCGGGCAAAGTAGAATTTGTCGCTCTTAAGGATGCAAATTTGGAGATTAAATCAGGAGAATTTATTACCATTGTGGGATCAAGCGGTTCGGGTAAATCAACCCTTTTACATATTGTCGGCTGCTTGGATCTTCCTTCAAGGGGCAATGTTTTCTTAAAAGGAGAAAATATTTCCGATTTTTCTCAAGACAAGCTTGCAGAAATAAGGGGGGAAAAAATAGGATTTGTTTTTCAGCAGTTCAATCTACTTATGAATCTTACTGCTTTTGAAAATGTAACCTTGCCCATGCTTTTTAACGGATTTTCAGAAAAAGAAAGAACAGAAAGAGCAAAAGAGCTTCTTTCTTCTTTAGGGCTTGAAAAAAAACTTCATCGCAAACCAAACGAAATGTCAGGAGGAGAAATGCAGAGAGTTGCGATAGCAAGAGCCCTTGCTAATGATCCGGACTTAATTTTAGCCGATGAGCCGACAGGAAACGTTGATTCTAAGACAGGAGAAAAAATAATGGAAATTCTAGATCATTTGAATAAAAGAGAAAAAAAGACAATTGTAGTTATTACTCACGATCCGGAAATAGCTCGCCATGGAGAACATATTATCAGAATTAAAGACGGGGAAATAACAAAAGAATCAAATAAAAAATGATAAAAGAGTATTTTAAAATCGCTATTAGAAATTTAAGGACGCGCCAACTAAGGAGCTGGCTGACGATACTTGGAATTGTCATAGGTATTTTTTTGGTTGTTTCTCTTCTTTCTTTGAGTACTGGAGTAGAAGAGGCAATAATGAAGCAATTAAGGATGATGGGATCAGAACTTATAATGGTTTTTCCGGGAGATGTAAGCGATATAATGAAAACTTTTATAGGGGAGATGGATTTAACGGATAATGACTTGAATGCCATAAAAAGATCGCAGGGAGTTGATGTTGTTATTCCTTATCTTTGGGGAGGTGAAATCGTAAGGCATAGAGACGAAAGTAAAACTATTCTTTTAACGGGGACTCCTTTTAACGAAGCTATTCCTCTTTACAGGGAAGATATGGGATGGGATTTAACAGATGGAAGATGGCCTATTCCCGGAAGAAGAGAGGTTATTGTCGGCAGTTTTGTCCATAGAGATATTTTTCCGGAAATGGAAATAGGGGATAGAATTAATATAAAGGGTAAACCTTTTGAGGTTACCGGATTTTTAAGGTCTTTGGGAAACAGAGATGATGATTCCATGATTCATCTTGACAGTGATGATTTTAAAATTGTAACAGGAAAAAGAGAAGGGGCTCAAGTTGCTATTGTCAGAGCATCTTTGGAATATCCTGTTGATGATGTTGCTGAAAATATTAAATTAAATCTTGAAGAAACAAGAAAAAAAAGAAAAGGGGAAGAAACTTCTTTTTCCGTTATTACAAGTGAAAAAGCGTCTGATATGGTTGGGAATATAATGAGTTTAATTCAAGTTGCAGTTTTTTCTTTTGCAAGCATTGCTCTTCTTGTAGGGGGAATAGGGATAATGAATACAATGTATACCGCTGTTTATGAGAGGACTAGAGAAATAGGGATAATGAAGGCGATTGGAGCAAAAAACAAAGTAATCACTATGATTTTTTTAATTGAATCTGGTATTGTCGGTCTTCTTGGAGGAGTGGGAGGACTTGTACTTGGCTTTATGCTGGCAAAAATAATAGAAATTTCTTTCAGAAGCCAATCAGTGTTTGATTTTGAAGTTTCTATTACTCCTGGCCTAATTCTTCTTGGTCTTGGTTTTTCTTTTGTAATAGGATGTGTTGCAGGAGCTTTGCCGGCTTATAGGGCTTCAAAACTTGAACCGGTGGATGCCCTAAGATATGAATGATAATGTTTGATTAATATTTCCAAAAAAGCTATAAACAATTAAAGATATGGTGACTATATTTATAAAATACTTGGAATGGCATTATGTAGACAAGGTTTTGGAAATACTGCGTCTTTATAAAATCTATCTTGTTTCCTATTTTAAGTATTTTTCAATTTCTATTTTAATCAAGACCTTCTTTTCTCCCTGGAAAAGAATATCGCAAGGGTATGGAAGGGGGATTGATTTTCAACGCTTTGCGGAAGCGTTTGTTTTTAATACTATGTCAAGAGTTGCAGGAGCGGTTATAAGGACCTTTTTTCTTATTATAGGAATATTTTTTGAACTCCTTATTTTTACCATAGGATTTTTAATATTGATATTCTGGCTTGCTTCTCCTCTTTTATTTTTAATTGGAATTTATTGGAGCATTTATTTTTTAACATTATGATTTTTGAACCCCAAAAAACTTATGCCGGCAGAATGATAAAGTGGGATAAAATTATTGCCTCAGTTGTTTTTCTTTCTCCTTTTTTTCTTCTTGCCAGTGCTGTTTTTGGCGCTTTTGCTCTTTATCTTGAAAACGAGCGCTTTTTGGGTTTTTTCACGCTCTTCTTCCTTATTTTTCTTTTTCTTGAAAATATAGGGCATTTTAGAACGGAAAAACTAAAAACGACGGTTCTAAAAAAAGAAACGGATAACTTGGCAGATTTTCTAGAGTTTGACCTTGTTAAGATTTTTTTAAGAAAAAAACCGAAAAATCCAAGCGCCCTTCTTTATTTTATTTTAAAAGAATACAGCGATCTTAGCTTTATTTTTTATCGGATTCTTCTTTCTCCTAAAAAAGTAATGGAAACTCTTAAAAGAGAAATGAGTGAGGAAAAGGAGAAGGAACTTTTTTCTTTGCTTGAACTTTCAAAAGATATTGCAAAAAGAAAAGGAAGAGAAATAATTGAAGGACAAGATGTTCTTTTGGCATCTTTTTTAGACAACAGTTCTCTTAATAAAATGGCTGTTCTGATGGATATTTCCAGCGAAGATATTGAGAGTGTTTTTTTCTGGCTTTCCCTGCTTAAAGAAAAGAGAAAAGATCTTTTTTGGACAAAAGGGGCCTTGGGGAAAAGATGGATTTCCGGATATTCTCTTACACTTGATACTTACGGAATTGATATTACAGAACAGATCAGAAGATATGTGGAATTTATTTCCCATAAAGAAGAAGCGGATATTTTAGAAAGAGCTCTTTTGAGAAGCCAAAGAAGCAATGCCCTTATTGTTGGAAATCCTGGATCGGGAAGAAAAAGTGTTGTTTATAATCTTGCCCAAAGATCTCTTTTTGGAAAGGGGCTTGAAGAAATTAATTATAAAAGGGTGATAGAAGTTGATATGGAATCCCTTCTTGCAAGAATTCAAAATAAAGAGCAGGTTGAGTTTACTTTGGATAAAATTTTTAAAGAAGCCGCCTCTGCCGGGGATATTATTCTTGTTGTTAATAATATTCATGAATTTGTCGGAGGAGAGGATAAACTTGGAACAGTTGATGTTACCGGAATTGTTGCTCCTTTTTTAAATATGCCAGATTTTAAATTTATAGGAATTACAGATTATACGGGGCTTCATGAAAGAATAGAAAAAAATGCATCTTTTCTTAATCTTTTTGAAAAAATAGAAATTTCAGAAGTTGGTAAACAGCAGACCCTTAAAATTCTTCAGACGCTTGTTCCTTATTACGAAAGAAAAAATAAAGTTTTTGTTTCATATCTTGCCCTAAAGGAAATAGTTGACTTAAGCGATAAATATCTTCCGACATTGTTTTTTCCCGAGAAGGGGATAGAAATCTTAGAAGAGGTTGTTTTATTTGTTTCAAAAGGAGGAAAGGGTAAAATGGTTTTAAAAAGTCATGTTGCAAGCGTTATAAGCAGAAAGACGGATATTCCTGTAGGAGAAGTAGCGGAAAAAGAAAAAGAAATTCTTCTTAATCTTGAAAATCTTATTCATGAAAGGATAATAAACCAAAAAGAGGCGGTGATGGAAATATCAACTTCTCTTAGAAGGGCAAGGGCGGAGATAAAGACAAGAAAGGGCCCTATGGGAAGCTTTCTCTTTTTAGGGCCTACTGGAGTTGGAAAAACAGAGACGGCAAAAGCTCTGGCAGATATTTACTTTGGTTCTGAAAAAAGGATAATCCGTCTTGATATGTCGGAGTTTCAGAACGTAAGCGACGTATCTCGTCTTATCGGGGGGAAAGAAGAAACAGGAATGCTTACTTCGCCCGTAAAGGAAAGCCCTTTTTCACTCCTTCTTCTGGATGAGCTTGAAAAAGCCCATCCAAATATTCTTAACCTTTTTCTTCAGGTCTTGGATGAAGGAAATATTACGGACGGATTTGAAAGAAAAGTTGATTTTAAAAATACGATAATCATTGCGACAAGCAATGCCGGATATCAGATAATTTTGGATGCTATTGAAAATAAGAATCCATGGGAAAAGGTGAAAGAAATGCTTCTTACTTATGTTTTTAAAACAGGTATTTTTAAGCCAGAGTTTATTAACCGTTTTGACAAAGCAGTGGTATTTCATCCGCTTAGTAAGGAAAACTTAATAGAAATATCAAATCTTATTCTTTCTTCGCTTAAAGATAATCTTAAGAAGAAGGGGATTGAGCTTTTCGTAACAGAGGAGTTGAAAGAGAAAATAGTGGAACTTAGCTATGACCCAAAATTTGGAGCAAGAGAAATGAGAAGAGTTATTCAAGAAAAGATAGAAAATAATCTGGCGGAAGCCGTTCTTTTGGGTTCTCTTCAAAAGGGAAACAAAGTTGAAATCAATCCGGAGGACTTTCAACTAAAAATAAGCTGATTAAAGGATGATTAAAAAAAACAAGATTAAAACCGCTTATATCGCTTTGGGTCTTTTTTTTCTTTTTGCTTTTTCTTTTGGCGCTTTTTTTATTTTTTCCGATTTAAAGGTTATTTCTTTTTTTTCACCTGAAAAAGTACTTGAAAAATCTCTTTTAAAAATGGAAGAGATTGAAAAAGGAAGAACGAAAATAACTCTAAGTGCAAATACAAAAGAGAAAGAAGAACTACTTTTTGTTCTTGATACGGTTTTTGACAAGACAAAAGAAGAAAGCGATTTTATTCTTTCTTTTGAAGACATTTTCCTTATAACCGGAAAGATAAAGAAGCTTGAAGATTCTGTTTATTTCAATTTTTCTAAAATAGATCTTTCTTCTTCGTTGGAGCTTATGATGCTATCTTCTGGTATTAATATCCAAGAATTTGTTGATATTTGGATTAAAGTTCCTCAAAAAGATTCTAACTTGCAAAACAGGGAAAAAATCAGGGAGATGATATATCAAAGCGAATATTATTTTATTAAAGAAGAGATAAAAGAAAAAAAAGAGGCATATCATTACACTCTTTCTTTTAATGATAACAAGACAATAGTAAAATTGCTTGATTTATTAGTTGATTTTGAAAATGAAGAGTTTCTGTCGGAAAAAGAGACAATTATACAGATGATTGAAAGCATAAAAGAAATATCTTTGCGTTTGGCAGGGGAAATCGAGCTTGAATTCTTCATTAATAAAGAAGATTACTTTCTTTATTTAGTAAGGGCAAATAAAGAAATAGACAAAAAGGTATTTGGGCAGGACATATTATTTAGTTTAGAAATTAATAACTATAAAATTGACGAATTGGTTGAGATTGAATTACAGGAAGAATATTTTAATCTTAGTGATTTGATTGAAGGGAAAAAATAATCTAATTTTGGCAAATACTTTCGCATTTTGTCCTTAGATAGACATAGTCATCTGTTTTTTTGCAAATTTCAAATTCATTTGAAAGTTCTTCGCATTTTGTGCAAAACTCTTCGGTTTTAGTGTAATAAAGATGTTTTAATTCTTCAAATTTACAATTGAAACCAAGTTTTTTTACTTCTTTTAATATCTCTCCCGTTTTTCCTCCTCCTTCCAATTCTTCTACTATTTCTTCTATTTCTCTTTCATGACATTTTTTATCATAATAAGAAAGCCAGCAAAAAGATTCATAGAGAAGCCGGAATCCTGCCTGTTCGCTATAAAAAGTCTGAAACCCTTGAAAGGGATTTTTAATTCTATTATGAATGAGAGAATATACATTTCGGCATTGTGATTTGGTAAATCCATTAAATGGATATTGGACGCAAAGATCTGCAATATACTGATTATAGAAATCTCTATTTGTAGTGTCTTCTTGAAAATTTCCATTTGGGTCTGAAAGAGTTTCGCACAAAAATCGGACTGCTTCGCATTCTTCTCCAAAAATTCCTCCAAGCCATAGGGAACTGCCACCATATATTGTATTTAATCTTAAATTATTTAAATAATTATATGAATATTGATTGCAAACAAGGCAAGGGTCTTTTTTCTTTACTGCATTTGCCATTATGCTTCTAGGATTGTCGGGAATAGAGCATTTCTCGGAATAATAAAAATATTCAAATCCGCACTTTTCAAATTCTCTAAATGGATATTTACAAACATTAGAATATTCATAAAGAGGGGATATTCCGCAGCGAGTTTGAAAATCATCTGGATAAGAACAAAATTTTGCAGACAAATATTTTCCGCATAATCCGCCATAAGGCCCTGAAGTTGGATGTACTCCTTGCCATAGATCTGAATCATCAACATCGAAGAAATTTACAGCATCAACTGGATAAGGGTTGCATATAAACCAGCTGTTTATAGTTTCTATACATGCGCTTCTTAACTTACTTGGAACATTATAAGGAAAATAAGGAGGGAGTCCTATTTTACAAAATGATTCATTTGGATAGAGAAGACAAAAATTGATAAAATTTTCTTCTTCGAAGGGATAAATTTGGCAAAATCCTGCATCGGGATATTTTTCACATAATAAGCGGAGTTTTCCGCAAACGTCTTCATTTATAGGAAAAGAAATATATCTTGAATAAGGGCGTATGTCATAATAAAGTGACGGACTTGTTATAATATAGGCATTAAAATATTCTTTTATATCTTTATGAATGCGGACGTTATAAACTGTTTCCTGGCATCTTTCTCCGGCTATATCGTTCCAAATCGGATTTAATGATTGAACTTGGTTTTCCATTTCGGGAATGGCATATTGGCAGGGATTTCCTCCTGTACAGTCGCCACTATAGAAACAATTGAAATTTTCAGTAGTTCCTTCTTCACAATTAGATTCACAGCTTGAATAGCATATAGAGCTTGAATCTGTATAACACCGCTTTGAAAAATTTAGTATGTTTTTTAGCGGTTCAAGAGCAGATGAAGTGCTGGAAGACAGTGATTCTAAAAGCGGGAGAATATTTACTTTAGTTTGTTTTTCCTTTTCCTTGAATTCTCTTTCTTTTCTTAGAACTTCCAGAAATTCTCCAAGAAGAACAGCAGGCTGGGTTTCTTCAAATCCCTCTTCTTGTTCTTCTATATATGATTGAATTCTTTCCGTTATTTCAAAAATCCAGGCGATTTTTGCTTCTATAGCTTTGATGCTTTGACTAAGGTCTTTTTCTTCCTTCAAGGCCATATTTTTATAATAAGATATTGTATCTATCTTGGAACTGACCAAATCTTGATATACTTTAAAATCTATATTCTTGTAGGGAGGGCAAATTTTATCTTCATCGGCAATAAGACAGGAAATGTTGTTTATTGAAGGAATGCTTAAAAAAAGATCAGAAGAGAATATTGACTCTTCTTGTCCATAGACCGGGAAAAATATTTTAAAATTGGGAAAAAAGATACCTTCTTTTAATATTTGATCAAAGTTTCCCGAAAAAAGAAAAATTAAAAAAACAGATATCGTAATCAAAATTATTTTTATATTATTTCTGATTTTATTCATTTTTTTTATTCTTCTTGGTAGCTGGAACAAAGGGATTGTCCCTTGCTGCAGCTGCAAAATTCAGTAGCGTCTCTTAGGTTGTTTACTATTTCCGATGCCTCTACTGATTCTATTTTAATTTTTCTTGATAGATTATCTATCCTTTCAAGAAGATCAAGGACTTCAGGAGAATAAACAATTGGTCCGTAGTCAACTGGGGGAATTTCAGGAAGCTCTATAGAAATTGGAGGTATGGAACCTAAATCGTCAAGCTCCAGCTCAACAAAAGAGGGGGATATTGTGTTTAAAACTAGAAAAGAAGAAAGAATAATAAGAACTCCCAAAAAAACTCTCAAAAATCTTTCTTTTGCTTCTTTTGATTCGGATTTTCCCATGGAGGTTAAATATTTTAATCCAGCAAGGATAAGAGCTAAAAGGGCAACAAGTCCGACGACATAAACCACAAAAGAGAAGATATACAAAAAGTAGCTATAAACCGGTGTTTCAGTATTTTGAGGAGATATTCCGCTTATCTCAGGATAATCTATTTCCAGCTCTCTTCCAAAGGCAAAAGTAAATAAAAAAAACATGAAAAGAATAAGAAGAAAGATAAATTGTTTTTTAAGCTTTTTTTTCATTTAATTTTTAAGAAAGTAAATTTATTTTATTAAATACATTTTTTAATATGATGATCCGGGTGCTTTTTGACAGCAGAAAAAATTCAGCTCGTTTTCATAAGTGGAAAGAACCGGCGTGCCATCTGTATAGTAACTTTCACGGTCTAAGCATTTTCTAAGACAATTTTGATAATTTTTGCTTAATGTTAAATCTGCAGTTTCTCCTTCATAAGAATCATAATAGGTATATAAATATTTGTATCCTTTTTCTTCTTCTCCCGTTTCCTTACCTCTGAAAAACTTGGAAAATCCGCATTGAACAGAGCAGGGAGAGAAGGACTCGGTATGTTTAAAAATTCCGAATGTTTCTCTGGTAAAAAAACTATGCAAAAGGTTATCTGTCCTTGGGGATTTACATTGATTACTGCTTAAAATTAATCCTGTTTCACTTAAAAAATAACGGCTTCTTGCACATGTTATTAAGTCAGAAATTTCTTCTTCTTTTGGAATACAGGATTCCATTGGCTTTTCAACCATTTCTTTTAAAAAGGTTTTAAAATCGGGAAGAATATTATCAATTATGTAAAGCAGTCCTATATTCTCAAATCCTAAGGGTTTTTTTACAGATTCGGAGGGAGAAATTATTCCGTATTCTTCTTCGGAGCCGAAAAATATTACATCAAGCATTCCTTCATCTACGATATGATTTTCAGGCATCTTTAATTTTTCAAGGGCAGGTATATTAGAGGGGCCAAGTGAAGAAGAACAGGAACCGCAAGTTGTTCCATCCACATTTGTAGCACATGCCTTGTAAGAGAAAGGAGCTTTTGGAATAAGATTTGTTAATAAGGTATTGTAATAATATGTGATATTTATGGTGGGATACAAATATATTGTCGAAGGAATATCTGAAAAATGCAGATAATTTTCATCTCCTGAACAATCATTTGATTGATACCAAGTAAAATACATATTAAGAGGAAATCTTATTGATGAAGCATTTCCATAAAGAAAAGCCGATTCTATAAGAGGAGTTGCTGGTCCTCCGGTATTAACTATTGGTGGTCTTGATTCGGTAAAAAAAGTAACGGATCCGCCTCCAACAGTTCTTCCTGTTCTTTCAACTGTTGCATATGATCCAACACGATGGTTTGTGTTTGGAGAAAGTCCCGTTAATAAATATTGGAATGTCCAAAAACCTGATTCAGAAATATTTACCGTAAATCCTGTCCCTGTCGCCGTGCTGCTGTTTACATCATTCCAATCTTCCGATTCCTCTTCGCGCCACTTAAATCCTACATTGGCAATGGCGCCATCTCCTTGGGGAATAGCAGACCCAAAAACAATAGCCGTTGAACTGCTGGTAATTTTAGGGATACCAGTTGCAACCATTAATGTAGGTGTATAAAAGTAATAGCAAGGACTTTCCGTTGTTCCTTCTGAATTTGTAACATAAGCTTTAACAAAGAAAATTCCGTCAGAGGGAAGATCTTGAACTCCATAATGTATAGAGAATGTTGATCCATAAAGATTTGTGCCAAGTTCTATTGTATCTCCTACCGAGCAATCATAAGAAAGATCTGTTTCTCCCTAAATATAGCCCATACTTAATACATTTTGGGAGGGAGTTACAACTATCCATGTGGAAAAATTAGCGCTCCAAGAAGTTGGACGGTAAATATAAGGACCGCTGAATCCTGTGATTGGTCCTTGAGCAAGAGCAACTGGCACAGAAGAAGAAAGTGCTTTCTGAAATTTGGACAATGATGATTCTTTTTTATCTTTATTCGAGCTTAGTTGATAATAACTTCTATTATGATAGGGAAATGCTGTTATAGTACTAAAAGAAGGAAAAACAGAAGAATCAGCAAGAGTTGAGTGTTCCTTTTTACTTGAAAGAATAGGTATGCTTGTCTGGGGACATAATTGATTTAATAATGCATTTGGATCTTCAAATCCACATAAATTATAAATTTCTTGGGGATTTTCGTATAATCCGGAATAAAAATCAATGTAATACTTAAAGTTTCCGCACAAATCGTTTGTAAAATCATCGATTAAGAAAGAAGAAAGAGACGGCTCAAAATATAATGAGTACATTACCGCTGGATTTGGCCTTTCTGAAGATAATCGAGATATTGAATAAGGAATACTTACTAAGCGAGTTCCGCTTCTGCATGTTCTATTTGGGTCATTATATGAAGCACAGTCATGATAATAAGACCAATTTTTTTTATAATGAGAAAATATTTCATACCATAAATTGCCGCTGCGGCCGTCAGCGTTAAAATAATGAGGATATTTTAATAGATTGAAATTATCATATCTGTAATTATAATCAAAATAATAGTTAACAATACTATATTTTCTACTTGTACTGGGAAGGGAAAAAGAAGCGTAATGGTCTTTTGTATTAGATATGTAAGCGACATAATCTCTTCCGTACGAGCTAACCAAAAGATTACGATATCCTCCACCAATACTTATAGACGGAAAATGATTCGTAGTCATAAATAAGGAAGTGCCATTGGGGAACCATGCTGGTAAATAGGGAATATTCGGATATTGCCACCAAGAGGGGCTTCCTGATAACAAATAACCCCAATTGTATAGGTAAAATAGTTTGTTATATATTGTATCGCATACTTCGTCTATTCTTGTTTTTCCTTTTTGAAGGCGGGACAAATGTTGTGATAAATTAAAAAGCTCAACGCTGTCGTAAGGTCCTTTTAACAGTCCTGGAAATTTTTCGGTTAATTCTGAAAAATTGGAATCGTAATATGGCATTATTCCTCTGCAAGAATCGTACTTATAAATTTCGTCGTTGTAGCTTAGAGCAAAAGTATTAAGAGCGGTTGAATGGCTTATTACAAGAAATGTAAGTTTCAAAAGCGTTTCAAGACGTTCTGCTATTTTATTGCCGACTACTTTGGATAATTCAATAGCATCTCCTACAGGTACCTTACTGCACCAATTATAATTGCTTTCAAGCGCGATTGTTGGAAATTCCTCTTTGCTTGTTCCGCTTGTCGGATAATGGAACGAAGCGAAACTTCCATAATCTTCCAATTCTTCAAAAAGAGAAACGGAAGAAATTTCCCAATTGGTATATATATCTCTTAGATAATAATATTTAGCAGAGCTTATAATATTATTAGATAGGTTGTTTTTTAATGCCTTTTCTGCTTCTTCTAATTTTTTAATGTCATTTCTTAAATTATTCAGCTCAATTACTCCTTTTTGATATTCTGTTTTCAGTCCTGATAAAAAAGTTTCCGTATTGTTTTGTATTATTGTTTGTATATTGTTGAGATCGCAAGAAAAACATGAACAATTTTTCAAGGCATCCGTCACATTTTCGTTTCCGCTTAGCGCAAGTGTTGTTAAATTGTTAATTTCCAAGGAAATATTCCTTATCCTATCCATCCTTCTTGGCTCCTCATAGGGCTCTTCTCCCTCTCCTCCTTCAAACTGGTTAAATTCAAATATGTTTTTGATTAAAACTCCGATTGGAACTTCGGTTGTAATCGCTCCTTTGTAAGGGTCAGGAGGCGGATCAATTTGTTCATAGTCGATTTCAGGATTTTCAACAATAACAGGAGGAATAGGATCAATGGAAGGAACTTCCAAAAGAACAAGATTTGGATCGGCAATCCTAAGAAGAAGAAATGAAGATATTAAGATAAGAACTCCGAAAAAAGCCCCGAATATTCTATTTCTCGCATTTATTATCTTCTCCACGCTTCCAAAAGAAAGAAGATATTGGACTCCGGAAATTGCAATGATAAGACCGGCAAGAATGATGCCTCCTTTTATGATAAGCTCTGCTATATATACGATGTATGTTTCAAGAGGAACTGCCGTCGTGCTTGGCCCTCCCGGGTAAGCAACCTCAAGCTGTCTTGCCAAAACAGACAACTTGAAAGAAAGGAAAAAAGAAGACAAAAAGAAAATCATCCCTATCTTTCTTTTCAGAGATGATTTTCTTTTTTTTAGGAGTTTATTTTCCATAGTTTCTTCTTTGTAGATTATATCAGTGTTGTTTCTGTTTATCAATATAACAGGCCTGTGGAAAACTAAGGGCTTGACTTAACCCTATGAAGTGGAGTATAAAGGATGTGAAGTGGGAAACTGTGGAAAAGTGTGGGAAAACCCCGGTTTTCTGTGCATAAGCTAAAATAAGGTAATTATTAAATAAAAGAGAAAAATGTTCATAGGAGAATATAAATATACGATAGATGCCAAGAAGCGCCTGGCTCTTCCTTCAAAGTTCAGAAAAGGGCTTGGCCGTTCTTTAATAATTACAAAAGGTCTTGAAAACTGTCTTGTTGTTTATACGGAGAAAGAATGGAAGATTATGTCGGACAAGCTTGGAAAATTACCGACAAGCCAGGTGGAAGCAAGGGGATTTGCAAGAATAATGCTGGCAGGGGCAGTTTTAGTCGAAACGGATAAATTAGGCAGAGTTCTTATTCCTGATTACCTGAAATCTTATGCAGGACTTAATAAAGAGGTTGTAATTTGCGGCCTTTTCAATCGACTTGAGATTTGGGATGACAAAAAATGGGACGAGTATAGAGGAAAGACAGAAGAAAAATTTGCTGAGCTTGCATCAAAATTGGGAGATGCGGGTATTTAAATGATTCACATTCCTGTTCTTCAAAAAGAAGTTTTAAAATATCTTGAACCGAAGGAGAATGAGAATTTTATTGATTGCACTTTAGGAGCGGGAGGGCATGCAATATCCATCCTTTCTAAAAACAAACCGAAAGGAAAGGTGCTGGGAATTGAAGCGGACCCTTTTTTATCCCAAAGAATAAAAGATCCCCGACTGATTGTTGTTAACGATTCTTATATAAATCTTCAGAAGATAATAAAAGAGAATGGATTTGAAGATTTTTCGGGAATTCTCTTTGACCTTGGAATGTCCAGCTTTCATATAGATAAAAGCCAAAGGGGATTTTCTTTCTTAAAAGATGAGATGCTTGACATGAGATATAATTTTAAAAGCGATAAGGGCATAACGGCAGAAGATATTGTAAATAAATATCCCAAAGAAGAAATTGAATTAATTTTGAAAAAATACGGAGAGGAAGAATTCGCAAAAAAGATTGCAAAAGAAATCACAGAAGAAAGAAGGAAAAATTCAATTAAAAGCACTTTTCAACTGGTAGAAGTTATAAGAAAAGCGGTGCCAAGGTGGTATTGCAAAAGAAGGATTCATTTTGCTACCAAGACCTTTCAGGCGTTAAGAATTGCCGTAAACGATGAACTTGAAAACGTTAAGAAAGGATTATCCTTGGCAATTGAGATTCTTCCATCTTCCGGGCGGATTGTTGTAATTTCCTTTCATTCTTTGGAAGACCGCCTTGTCAAAAATATTTTTAAAGAAAGCAAGAATTTAAAAATTTTAACCAAAAAGCCGGTAATTCCGCTTGATACAGAAGTAAATGAAAATAAAAGAGCAAGAAGCGCCAAATTGAGAGCGGCAATAAAAATATAAAATATAAATAAAAAGAAAAATATTATGAATACAAATACAAGCACAGTTTTTCTTAATCTTCCTTTTACCCTAAAGCTAGGAATAGCTGAAAAGAAAAAAATGAAGAAGATTTTCTTTATTCTTTCTTTTATGACATTTCTCTTTTTATCTGTATTCTATATTTTCCAAACTAATGCGGAAGTGTCGGAAAAATACGCTCTTTTTGCCCATGAAAAAGAGATTTCGGATTTAATACGCAATAAAGAGTCAATGGAAGTTGCAATGGCAAGGCAAGCTTCTCTTGGCAGTGTTGTTTTGCTCCTTGAAAATTCCGAAAAAGGGTTTGTGAAAGCAAAGAAGGTTTATCATATAAAGGTTGTTAATAATCAAATTGTTTCTATGTAAATGAACCGGAAAAAAACGAAAATAATACTTTTTATTTTTGGCCTTGTAGGCATATTTGTAGCGGGCAATCTTGCCCGTTTTCAAGTTTTAAAATACGAATATTACAGAGCAATGGCCCAAGGACAGCAAAAAAAGTTCCAATCCTTTCTTGGAGAAAGGGGCGAGATTTTTTTCAAAGGAGGAGAAATTATTGCGACCAATGCCGATACAAAAAAACTTATCTTACTTCCGGAAGAAGTTGAAGATAAAAAAAATGTTTCTTTAAAGTTGTCCAGTATTTTAGAAATAGAAGAAGATCAAATTTTTGAAAAAATTGAAAATGCTTTTTCTCCGGTAAGCGTTAAAAACGGATTGACAAATCAGGAGATTGAAGAAATTGAAAAAACAGATATTAGCGGTATTTATACAATAGAAGAAAGAAAGAGATTTTACCCCCAAAGAACAATGGCTTCTCAGGTAGTCGGATTTCTTGGAGGAGAAAATAAAGGGCAATACGGTCTGGAAGGACATTATGAAGAATTTTTAAAAGGAGAAGAGATATTAAAAGAAAACAATTTTCTTAGCACTGAGCAAGCGTCTCTAAAGGGAGGGAGTTTAATTCTTTCTCTTGATTATAATATTCAGTTTATGGCCATGAATTTTTTAAACAAGGCCAAGGAAGAGCTTGATATTGAAGGAGGAACCATTATTGTTACAAATCCAAAAACGGGAGCAATTATGGCAATGGCAGATTTTCCCACATTTGACTTAAATGAATATTCAAAAGTTAAGGATTCATCCGTTTATAGAAATTCTGCTGTTCAGGATTTTTTTGAGCCGGGTTCCGTTTTTAAGCCCATTACAATGGCTGGAGCGATTGACCAGAATAAAATAACTCCTGAAACACAGTATTTGGATACAGGGGAAGTATGGATTGGAGGAAGAGTTTTAAAAAATTATGGCAATAAATCTTTTGGGAAAGTGACAATGACAGAGGTTTTAGAAAAATCGATAAATACGGGAGCCGTCTTTGCCGGAGATGCTATGGGAAAAGACCTTTTCCTTAAATATTTGGAAGATTTTGGCTTTTTTCAAAGAACAGGAATAGACCTTCAGGGAGAAGCGCTTTTTGAAAACGCGGAATTTAAAAAAGGATATGATGTCAATTATGCTACTGCTTCTTACGGGCAGGGAATAAACATAACGCCTATTCAGCTTGTCAGGGCATTTTCTTCTTTTGCGAACGAAGGGAAAATAACAAATCCGTATATTGTAGAAAAGACAATAAAAAATGGCAAAGTTGAGACGGTTAAAACTTCAGCAGAAAAACAGGTCATTTCCGCTGAAACGGCTTCTAAGGTTACGACAATGTTAGTGAATGTAATTGAAAAAGGTTTTGGCAAAAGCGCTAGAATTCCCGGCTATTATCTTGCCGGAAAAACAGGAACCTCGCAAATTCCATGGCCGGCTTTGGATATTGATAAAAGAGGGTATTCGGAAAAGACATGGCAGAGTTTTATCGGCTTTGCGCCGGCATTCAATCCTCAATTTTTAATATTTATTAAGCTTGACAATCCAAAGGCAAAAACTGCCGAATATTCGGCAATGCCCATATTTAGGGATCTTGCAGAATATATAATTGGATATATGCAAATACCTCCCGACTACGAAATATGAATATTATAAAGAAAATTATACATATCTTTAAAAGGCCTTCCGTTATTATTTTTGACCATAATTTTTTATTGGATAAATTTTCCGATTTTTTTTCAAAAAAAGAGATTTTCTTTTGCGTTGATGAGGACATAGATTTGGCAAAATTTCTTGTTAAATATTCCAAAAAACCGATAATTATTTTCAATGAAAAGAACGATTTAGTGAAAGAATTTTCTTTTTCCAAAAACGGCATTTTCATTTTAAATTCCGAATTTTTTAAAAAAAAGGAAGAAGACGGCTTTTTCACATACGGTACAAAAGAGGATTCAGATTTTAAAATTAGCGATATAAATATTGTTTCAGGAGAGGTTAATTTTAAATTGAATTATAGAGGAAGCACTGTTCCTTTTTGGGCCAGCGTAGAATTTGATAAAAATGATATGGGAGAAATTGCCGGCATTATTGCTCTTCTTTTTTTAAGAGGCATGAATCTTGTAGAAATTTCCCAGGCCATAAAAGATGTAACAAACAGTTCCTCTTCTCGTCTTAAATAAAAACGGAATAAAAAAATGAGAATAGAAAATAAAAATTATAACCTTATTGTCAAAGCCGGATTTTTAACCGGTTAATTTCTTTTTCTTGTTTTAAATTAGAAATTAAACCGGTTAGAGCCGGTTTTTTTGTTTGCACAGCTCTTTTCAAGAAGGAGGACAGTCATGAGAGAAGTTGATATTTTTAAAGATTTAGTGGAAAGAAGTTCTTTTGATAGCTCTTTACAAGGAATAGAAGAAAGTTCCTGGGAAGTTTGTGGAGGATTTTTCCCCCAGTTTTATTTTGAGGAGGAATTTGTTCTCTCTAGCCAAAGAGAAGAATCTTAACCTTTTAAAATACATTTTAATTTTTTAGGAACAAAGCCGCCAGCAAGGCGGCTTTTTTTGTCGACAAAAGATAAAAATTATGTTATTTTTTTATGTGAAGGCCCCATCGTCTAGCGGCCTAGGACGCGGCGTTCTCAACGCTGAAACACGGGTTCGATTCCCGTTGGGGCCACATTTTTACATAGAATAGGTTTTTTATTTTTTGACGCATTTTCTTTTCTGTGCTATATTTTCGTCAAAACCCGAATATTCTTCGGGTAAGCAGTACCTTGAAAGGAGGGAAATATGACTTTCTTAACTTCAGATATAGATCATGCTATTGTTATAACTCAGCATGATCTTCGAGGTTTTCTTTATTTTGGGGTAAGGACAAGACATAAGTCGGCCCAAGTCCTTGACGCCATAACTGGCAATTTTGTGGCTTTTGCCTCTGGCTCAAAAAACTGCATAAGTTATTTTAAAAGCTCTTTTAAAGATTATCTGTCTGTTTGTGAAAAAATATATGATGATTGTAACGAGCCCCAAAGAGAGGCAATACAACTTATTATCCAAGATATTATTTTGCAAAATGAAGAGCTGAGAAAAGAAGCTTCTCTTGGGAAAAGGGATGCTTCTGATTGTCTTGTTCTTAAAGAGGACAACAGATGGGGCAAAGCCGTTCTTGCTCTTGCCGAAGTTTTCGAAATTGACCTTAAGGAGGTTGTCCACTCATAAATCTTTCTTTTCAAGTAATTCGCCATGTCTTTGACCTCTGGCGATTTTTTTATATGATTGAAAAATTTAGCAAATTAAGCTATAATCAATCCAATTTAAAGTATAAAATAATTTATGTTAAAGTTTATTTATGGTGTTTCGGTCATATCGGGGACGATAATAGGAATAGGCCTTTTTGCTCTTCCGTATATCGCTATGAAGGCGGGTTTTTTCGTAGTTTTAGGGTATTTTTTTATTCTTTTTCCCGTTGCTGTCATAGTTCATTATTTTTTTGCTGAACTTGCGCTAAATACTCCGGATTTCAAACGTTTACCGGGTTTTGTAAAAATATATCTTGGCAAAAAAACGGAAAAATTCTCTCAAATTGTCATTATTTTCGCTCTTTCCGGAACTCTTCTTGCTTATATTATTTTAGGAGGAGAATTTCTCTACCAACTTTTTTCTCCTGTTTTTTCAGGAAGTTCTTTTTTTTATACCACTCTTTATTTTCTTATTGGATCACTGGTTATTTTTTTTGGGATAAAAGCAATTGCCAAGGTTGAATTTTTCGGGCTTATTCTTTTCTTTCTCATACTCCTTTTTGTTTTTATAAAGGGATTTCCTTATTGGGAAATAGAAAATTTGCTTGTCAAAACAGGAGGAGCTAAGGATTTTTTTCTTCCTTACGGAGTTATTCTTTTTTCATTGTGGGGAGCTGTTATAATACCCGAAGTAGAAGAAACGCTTGGAGAAGAAAAAGAAAAATTAAGGAAAATAGTTCCTGTTGCGGTTCTTATTCCGGCTCTTGTTTCAATAATTTTCATTCTTGTAATATTTGGAATTACAGGAAGTTTTACCAGTGAATCAGCTCTTGCCGGATTAAGAAGTATTTTTGGAAACGGAGCGGTTTCCGCCACTTTGTTTTTAGGGATTCTTACTACTTTTACTTCTTTTATTGTTCTGGGGCTGACTTTAAAGAAAGTTCTTTGGTATGATATGGGCCTTCCAAAAAATCTTTCTTGGGCTATTGCTTGTTTTTCCCCTTACTTTCTTTACATTATTGGACTTAAAAACTTTATTGCCGTTATTGGAGCTGTCGGGGCGATAATGTGGGCGATGGAGGCCATTTTAATTAATTTAATGTATAGAAAGTTTTCCATTCAAAGCCCGGAGAAGATAAGATATCCAAAATTGAAATCTCTGGTTTTTCCGATTATTGTTTTTTTTCTTCTGGGAATTTTTTTTGAAATATATTATTTTTTTAACCAGGCATGATATACCATATTTTTCTTTTCATATTTTCTTTTGCTATTCTCATCTTTTGCGCCCGTCTTGTCGTAAACAGCTTAACTTTTCTTGCTAAACTTTTTAAGTGGAGAGAATTTGTTCTTGTTTATTTTATTCTGGTAATGGCCGCTTCTATTCCTAATCTTTCTATTGGTATTTTTTCTGTCATGGAAGGAGTCCCTGAGCTTTTTTTTGGAGACGTGCTTGGCAACACTTTGATTACTCTTACTCTTATTACCGGTATTGCCGCTCTCACGAGCAAGGGGCTAATGGCAGACAGTAGAGTAATTCAAAAGTCCTCTTTTTTTCTTATAGTATCTTCTGCTTTGCCTCTTCTTCTTATTATGGACGGAGAGCTTGGAAGGGGAGACGGAGTTGTTCTTCTTTTAATGTTTTTTCTCTATAGCTCTTGGCTTTTTTCAAAGAGAAAGCTTTTTAAGCATGAGTATGATGGGAAAGAAAACGTTAAGCGCCCAGTTTCTTTGCTTTTTAAAAGCGTGGGGGGAATATTTTTAGGGATTCCTCTTTTAATTTTTGCAGGAGATCTTATTGTCAAATCATCTGTTTTTTTCACAAATTATTTTGATATTCAAATTGCTATTTTCGGCGTTTTTATTGTTGCTCTTGGGACTTCCTTGCCTGAACTTTTCTTTATAATCACCGCTGCAAAAAGACAGAACGACTGGCTGGCTTTGGGGGGGATTATAGGAGATGTAATTGTTCTTTCCACTTTCGGCCTTGGTTTTATAGTCGTTATTTCTCCGATTAAGATTGTTCTTTTTTCATCCTTTATCCCTATTTTTATTTTCCTTGTTATCGCCAGTTTTTTATTCTTTTTCTTTATTAAGAGCGAAAAGAGGATTGATTCAAAAGAGGCAATTGCCCTTCTTTTCGTCTATTTTGCTTTTATCTTGTCTAAAATAATTTCCTATTTTCTAGGATAAAATTATATGGAGCAAATCTTAATCATATTTCTGGTCTTTGCGGTGCTTTTTCTTTCATTTCTTTTTTTAAAAAAAGGGCAGACAAAAGACGAAGATTCTTTAATAGCCAGGCAGCTTTATCAGTTTGACAGCAAGATGCAAGTCCAGCATGAGCAAAATATCAGAATTGTCCGTGATATTACCGAAAAATTAACCAATCTTGAAAGGACCAACAAACAGGTTGTTGATTTTTCAGAACAGCTTAACAATCTTGAAAAAATCCTTACTAATCAAAAGCAAAGAGGGTCTTTGGGAGAAATAGGACTTCATGCTGTTTTGGAAAATATTCTTCCTCCGACTTCTTTTTCGATGCAGTATTCTTTTGAGGACGGAGACAGAGTTGATGCAGTAATATTTACTAAAGATGGTATGATACCCGTCGATGCCAAGTTTTCTCTAGAAAATTATCAAAGAATAATCGATGAAAAAGATGAAGAGAAGCGCCAAAAACTTGGAAGAGATTTTAAAAATGATCTAAAAAGGAGAATTGACGAAACTTCAAAGTATATCAAGCCAAAATACGGAACATTGGATTTCGCCTTTATGTTTATTCCGGCCGAAGGAATTTATTACGATCTTCTGGTAAACGAAGTTGGAGCAGTAAAAGAGAACACAAAAAACTTGATTAATTATGCTTTTAATGATAGAAAAGTAATCATTGTATCGCCAACCACGTTTGCCGCCTATTTGCTCACGGTTTTACAGGGATTAAGGGCCTTTAAGATAGAAGAGTCGGCCAAAAGCATTAGAAAGAACGTGGAAATGCTAGGAGGCCACATTAGAAATTACGAGACGTTTATGAAAAAACTTGGAGGATCATTGGGGATTGCCGTAGGGCATTATAATGTGGCTCTTAAAGAGCTTGCCAAAATAGACAAAGATGTGGTAAAGATTACGGAAGCAGAAGAAAAAAAAGAAGTTCCAAAAGAAATAGATATGCCTGATTTAAAGTTATAAATTAAAAAATTAAAGATAAAAAAATATGCTGGCAATAATAAAAACGGGAGGGAAGCAGTATAAAATTTCTCCTGGAGAAAAAATAAAAGTGGAAAAGCTTGAAATCGAAGAGGGGAAAGAGGTTGTTTTCAATGAGGTTTTACTCATAGAAGACAAAGAAGAAGTCAAAATAGGGACTCCTTTTATCGAGAAAGCAACCGTTACCGGAAAAGTTCTTTCTCAGGGAAAGGGAAAAAAGGTAATAGTTTTTAAATATAAGCCCAAAACCAGATACAAAAAGAAAACAGGGCACAGGCAGATGTTTACAGAAGTGGAAATATTGAAAATCAATTCTTAATATTTTCTTTATATTTTCAACAAAAATGCGGCTTTTGCCGCATTTTTTATTTCCTTCCCAAAAGGGCGCCTTCAATTGTTTCGCTGTCGGCATATTCCAGTTCTCCTCCTATGGGCATTCCTCTTGAAAGACGGGTAATTTTTAAAGAAGGACTTAACTCTTTGATTATTCTCTCAATATAAAGTCCGGTTGCTTCTCCTTCTGCTGTAAAGTTAGTGGCGATTATTATTTCTTTCAAAGATTTAAGTTTTTCTATTCTTGATTTTAATTCTTCAATTCTTAATTTATTTTCTTTTTTAAAAGACAAAGAAACGGTTCCTCCTAGAATAAAATAAAGGCCTTTGTATTTTTTTGTTTTTTCTATTGCTTCAAGGTCTGATTCTTTTTCAACAATGCAAAGAACGTCCTTGCTTCTTGTCTTATCAAGGCAAATAGGACAGAAACTGTCTTCTTTTTCACCTTCAAACATATCAAAACAGAATGAACATATTTTAACCTTTTTTCTCACTTCAGAAAGATTTTTCAAAAAGACGTCAAATTCTCTGTTTTCCATTTTGATTATATATCTTGCAAAACGTCCGGCTACTCTGGTTCCTGTTCCCGGAAACTTTGAAAACGCTTCAATTAGTTTTTGAATAGGATGATCCATTTAATTTGTCATATAATCATCTGTTCCCGTTTTATCCAGATTTCTGAAAGAGGCTCTTTGTTCGTCGAAATAAAGTTTTACTGTCCCGGTTGGTCCGTTTCTGTGTTTTGCAATTATTATCTCCGCTTCTCCGCTGGAACCTCCGGGTTTATTTTCTTCATCGTTGTTTTTATATTTCCTTTCTCTGTAGATAAACAAAACTACATCTGAATCCTGTTCAATGGCTCCGCTCTCTCTTAGATCGGATAATCGGGGTCTTGGGGGTATTCTTTGTTCTACGGCTCTTGAAAGCTGGGAAAGGGCAAGAACAGGAATGTTAAGTTCTCTTGCTAGCCCTTTTAGCGATCTTGATATTTCGGTAACCTGCTGGACCGGGCTTGCTGAAGGATTTCTAGGTTCCATCAGCTGAAGATAATCGACAATGATAAGCCCAAGGCCTTTTTCCGCTTGAAGGCGCCTGGACATTGCTCTCATTTGGATAATATTTGAAGAAGAAGCGTCGTCTATGTAAATAGGAACCTCTGAAAGGGTTCCAAGCGCGTGCTGTATGCATTCAAAGTCATCTTCGCTTAGTTGTTTGCCTGTTCTTATTTTCCAAAGATCAATATTTGAAACGGAAGAAATAAAACGGTCTATTATCTGGTCTTTTGACATTTCCAAGCTAAAAACTCCTACCGGCATTTTGGTTTCTTTTGCTGCGTTTAGGGCGATATTTAAAGCAAGGGAAGATTTTCCCAAAGAAGGCCTTGCTGCAAGCACGACAAGGTCTGATTTTTGCAATCCTGAAAGCATATTATCAAGAGAGCTAAACCCGGTAGTTATTCCTCTCATTGCTCCATCATGTTTTGAAAGTTTTTCAATTCTTTCAAAACTTTCTCCAAGCATATTTTTTACAACTAAAAAGTTTTGGCTTACCGATTTCTGAGTGATTCCGAAGATTTTCTGTTCTGCCTTATCAAGAACAACTTCTATATCTTCTTCTTCATTGTATCCCATTGAATGTATGTCCTGGCCAGCTTCAATAAGGTCTCTTAAGAGGCGTTTTTTCTGCACCGTTTTGGCATAGCTTAAAACATGGGCGGCGGTTGGAACGGCGTTTATAAGCTCGGTAAGATAGCTTGCTCCTCCGGCTTCTTCAAGCTCTCCTCTTTCTTTCAGTTTTGCCGAAGCAGAAAGAAAATCAACAGGTTCTCCTTTTTCAAAGAGGGACATTATTACCTCATATATCTTCTTGTGGCTATCTTTGTAAAAATCTCTTGCCCTAAGAAAATCAATAACTTTCATAAGAGCATTCTTATCAAGCATAAGACATCCGAGTAGGGATTTTTCGGCTTCAATATTTTGAGGAGGTATTTTGAAATTGGGGTCTTTTGCCATATGTAGGTTTTTTATAGCAGAAATAAAGAGTACTGGCAATCTAAATCTTTTTTATTGCCGGTCCTTTTTTTGTGTCTTCTACCTTATATCCCAGATTTTCTATTTTTTCTCTTATTATATCCGCTTTTTCAAAATTATTGGCTTTTCTTTCTTTTTCTCTTTCTTTTACCAGTTTTTTTACTTTTTCAGGAATAATTTCTTTTTTGGATATAAAAACATTGAAATATTTATCAATCTCTTTAATAAATAAAAGAGCTTCTTTTGAAGGAGAAATTTTAAGAAGGTCAAATATCAGCGAAACGGCAATAGGTGTATTAAAGTCATTTTCAAGCGCTTTTTCAAATTTTTCCTTTATTTTGTCTATTGCTTTTTTATTTAAGTCGTCTTTCTTAAAAGAATATTCTTTGCATTTAAGGATATAATTGTCTATTTTTTCCAGTTCTTTTTTTGCTTGCTCTATTTTTTTCTCGTCATAATCAAAAGGAGATCTGTAATGATGCTTTAAAAGAAAATATCTTAGAATCCTGGGATTGTATTTTGTTAAAAGTTCTTTTAGGGTAATAAAATTATTGAGAGATTTTGACATCTTTTGTCCTTCTACGGTAAGAAAGCCAGTATGCATCCAGTATTTTACGTATGGCCTTTTTCCGGATATGGCTTCCATTTGGGCGATTTCGGCTTCATGGTGCGGGAATATTAAATCCCTTCCTCCGGCATGGATTTCATATTGAGATCCTAAATATTTTTCGGCAATTGCCGTATCTTCTATATGCCACCCCGGTCTGCCTTCTCCAAATGGACTTTTCCATTTAGGTTCTCCTTCTTTTGAAAATTTCCAAAGACAAAAATCGCCTCTATTATTTTTTCCTTTTCCTTCGTCAATTCTTGAGACCCCGTCTTCTGCTTGAAGAATTGTTCTTCTTGAGAGTTTGCCGTAGTTTTTGAATTTCTTTATGTCAAAATATATTCCGTCTTTGATTTGATAAGCGAATCCTTTTTCAATTAATCTTTCAACTTGAGAAATTATTTCTTTTATATTTTCCGTTGCTCTTGCATATTTACTGACGCTGTTTACTTTAAGAAGCTTCATTTCTTCAAGATATTCTTTTTCGTATTCTCTTGCCAGTTTTATCGGAGAAATATTTTTTTCTTTGGCTTTCTTTATTATTTTATCGTCAATATCGGTTATGTTTTGAAGATAAAAAAGATTATATCCCTTGCTTTTCAAGTATTTGGTAAAAAAATCAAAAAAAAGGTAGGTTTTGGCGTGTCCCAAATGGGGGCTGTCATAAGCAGTTATTCCACAAACAAAAAGACCGGGCTTTTCTTTTTTTATACTTAATAATTCTTTCTTTTTTGAAAGAGTGTTGTATATTTTAATCATCAAAATTATTCTACCATAATTGGAAAGGTCTTTCAATTTCCTCTTTTTTATATTATAATCCCATTGCTTTTTGAAACTGTAATGGAAATAATAAATGGAATAAAAATCTTTTTACTGGCAATGACGCCAGTTGGAGAATTGCGCCTTTCAATTCCGATGGGCCTTATTGCTTACAATTTTAGCCCTTTTTCTGTTTACTTTATTTCTCTTTTTGGCAATCTTGTTCCGGCTTTTTTTATTCTTCTTCTGCTTTCTCCAATATCTGATTTTCTTTCTAAAAAGTCAGTTCTTTTTTACCGGTTTTTCTCTTTCCTTTTTTCAAAGACGAGGAAAAATCACTCTTCAAGGATAAAAAAATACGGGTTTTTAGCTCTTGTCACTTTTGTTGCCATTCCTTTGCCGATAACAGGAGTGTGGACCGCCTCGCTTGCCGCTTTTGTTTTCGGAATTCCTTTTAAAAAGGCCTTTCCCCTTATTTCTCTTGGAGCCGCAATAGCCGGAATTGTTGTTCTTTTTATAATCAAGGCCGGCATTGCTATTGAGAGCTATTTCGGATGGCAAACGCTTTTGGGAATTATTATGGTTTTTCTTTTTGTCTTTCTGCTTTACAAAAGCAAGAAAAACGGAAAGGACGTATTTCATATTTTTAAAAAAATAGGTATAATGGAAGAATGAAAAAAATAGATAAGATAATAAGCCCGATAATCGGTTTTTTAATAGGAGTATTCTTTCTTGTTATTCTTTGGAGCGCAGGATTAAAAAATAATCTTCTTTTTGCTTTGCCGTTTGTTTTCTCTCCGCTCGTATTTTTAGGAATGTTTGTCGCTTCTTTTTTAGGAAAGAAGTTTTTAATATTTTATCAGGGAGGGAAGTTTCTTTTGGTCGGAGCGCTCAATACTTTTGTTGATTTTGGGGTTTTGAACTTTTTGATGTTTTCAACTTCAATATTTTCCGGAGCCGGATATTCTTTTTTCAAGGCCCTTTCTTTCTTTTGTTCCGTTGTTAATTCCTATTTCTGGAACAAGTTTTGGACATTTGAGCAAAAGGAAACAGGGGTTATAAAAACAAGCGAATTTGGAAAATTTGCGGGAATTGCTGGCATTGGTTTTGCTCTAAATGTAGCCATTGCTTCTTTTGTAGTAAACGCTATAGGTCCTCAATTTGGGGTTTCAGAAGAACTGTGGAGTAATTTTGGCGCCTTTATTGCTATTCTTTGCGTATTCTTATGGAATTTTTTCGGCTATAAATTATTTGTCTTTAAGAAATAATATTCTATGTCAACCGTTCTTTACAGAAAATACAGGCCCAAGAGCTTTTCTGAACTTATAGGCCAGGAGCATGTCGTAAAAACGATAACAAACGCCCTTTTGAAAGAGGCCGTTTCCCATGCTTATCTTTTTTCGGGCCCAAGGGGAAGCGGAAAAACGACTATTGCCCGCCTTTTGGCAAAGGCCTTAAATTGCCATAATAGGAAGAAAGGGGAGTTTGAACCCTGTAATAATTGCCCTTCTTGCAAGGAAATAGCGGAAAACAGATCTCTTGATCTTATTGAGATAGATGCCGCTTCAAACAGGGGGATAGATGAGATAAGAGATCTTAGGGAAGGGATAAGGTTTTCTCCGGCAAAAGAAAAATACAAGGTTTTTATAATAGACGAAGCTCATCAATTAACAAAAGAAGCAGTTAATGCTCTTTTGAAAACCCTTGAAGAGCCGCCGTCTCATGCCGTTTTTATTCTTGCTACGACTGAAATTCACAAGATGATTCCGACAATCATTTCCCGTTGCCAAAGATTTGATTTTAGAAAGCTTAGAATGGACGAGCTTATAAAACGGCTGGAGATTCTTTCAAAGAAAGAAGGAGTTGAAATAGACAAAGATGCTTTTAATATCATTGCCGTTAATTCCGGAGGGGCGTTAAGGGATGCGGAGAGTTTACTTGACCAGGTTTTGGCATTTTCCGGAAAAAAGAAAAAGATTACGAGAGAAGATATTAAGAGTCTTCTGGGGATTGCCGATATTAACATGGCAAGCCAATTTACCGAATATATTGTCAAAAAAGATCCCGGAGGAGCAATTAAATATCTTCAAAATATAGTTGAAAAAGGGTACGACCCTCAGGAGTTCTTAAAGATTCTTATTCAATATATGAGGCAGGCTTTAATAATGAAGATAAATCCGGATATTACAAATCCGATTATCACGGGATTGACAGAAGAAGAACAAATGGCTATTAAAGAGCAGACAGATGGTTTAAAAGAAGAAGATATTAGAAGGGCTCTTAATCTTTTTCTTGAAGCGGAGAATAGAATGAAATATTCTTCCATTCAGCAGCTTCCTTTGGAACTTGCAATAATAGAGATTATATTGCCGAAAGAGTAAATATTTAGTTCGTTGAAATAAAGACAAATATTCTTGAAATATTTGAACTACGATGATATAATAAAGCAGTATTATATCGTAGTTTTATGACCCAAAAAATAAAAGAAAAAGAAAAGGCAATAAAGTTAAGAAAAAAAGGCCTTTCTTATAACGATATTTTAAAAGAAATTCCAGTTGCAAAATCAACACTTTCTTTATGGCTAAGAGATGTCGGCTTAAGTAAAAGACAGAGACAGAAACTAACAGAAAAAAATTGAAGGCAATGAAACGAGGATGGGAAGCTCGTCATCAGGAAAAGTTGAATATTAAAAAGTTGATTATTGATAAAGCTAAAAAAGAAATCAAAAAAATAAGCCAGAGAGATTTATGGCTTATTGGAACGGCTCTTTATTGGGCAGAAGGATCTAAAGAAAAAGACAAGTCAAGTCAAGTTACGTTTGGCAATTCTGACCCAAAAATGGTAATAATATTTTTAAAATGGCTTAACAAAATATGTAAAATTAAAAAAAAAGATATTATTTTCAGAGTATACTTGCATGAAAATTCAGAAAATAGATTAAAAGAAGTTAAAAAATACTGGTCAAGAATTGTTGGTTTTTCGGAAAAACATTTTAAAAATGTGAGTTGGAAGAGAAATAAAATTAGCACGAATCGAAAAAATATTGGGAAAAAATATTATGGATTATTAAGTATTACCGTAAGGAAAAGTACAAATTTAAACAGAAAAATACAAGGTTGGGTAGATGGAATTTTTAATAATTGCCGGGTGGTGTAATGGTAACACGCCTCGCTTTGGACGAGGAGATTTCTAGGTTCGAATCCTAGCCCGGCAGCCAATTTGTAAATATTTTTAAATGCAATTTTAATAATTGCAAATTGTTTATTTATATTGTATAATAATGGTACTAAGTAAACATGAAAAAAGGATTTATCCAAATACCATTATTAATAGGAATTATCACTTCAGTTGTTATTACATCTGCAGGAGCTGGTGTGTTTTTGCATACGCAAGGAAAGTTAACTCCTCTTACTGCAAGTATTTCTGAGGGTTTTAGAAGAACCGAAAAACCTATTACTATAGAGCCTGAAGAATTATCGGAAGAGATACAATTAGAAGAACCTGCAATACAAGAAACAGAAGAGGTTTCTGAGCTTCAAGAAGAATTAGAAGAAGCCAGATTGGAGATAGAAAGAGAAGATGAAGACAATAAAATAGAAGAAATAGAAAATCAAGAAAAATCATTATCAGAAGATAAAGAAGAACAGAGCAAATTAGAAAAAATAGCAGAAGAAATGAAAAGATTAACAGACTTAACCGAAAGAATATTATATGAAAAACAATTAGAAAGAATAGAAAAAATAGAAAAAGAAAGATTGGAAAAAATACAAGAAGAAGACAAGGAAAAGAAGAAAATAATAACTGAACTTAGAAAAAAAGACGGGCTTACTTATTCCATTGGGGACGATGGATATTTTGTAAGATATGAATATTATTATAAAAACAACCATTTTCTCATAAACCACAGGGTTAGTAAAATTAAAAATATGTCTGATCTCGAAATACTTCAAGAAATTCTTAATTTTATTTTAGATAAAGAAAAAGAATGGGAAATAAAATTAGACCAGTGTCTTAATAGGGGAGGAAATTGGAAGTGGGAAAGAAGTCAGTGTATATATATCCCTCCAGCACATCCCTTACAACAACCAGACTCAATCTTTTGTCCGGGTTGCGTTCAATCTTAAAAATTTAAATATTTTAAAAATATGATTTATGATTTTTGATTATTTTTATAATTTTATATTCTCATTAGAGTTTTTGATAGTTATTTTTTTCTTGATTATTATTTTTTTTGTTTGTCGAGAGATTCTTTGTTGGTATTGGAAAATTAATAAAATAATAAATTTATTAGAAAAAATTGTCGAAAATATGAAAAAGGGAATAGGTGAAAAAGAAGAAAAACCCTAAAAATAAATTAAAATTTATTAATTTTTAATTGAATAGGTTCTAATATTATTTACTATCCCCAGCAATCTCATACCAGCAACCTAAAACCAAAAACCGAGTTAATACTCGTTTTTTTATTTGATTAAAATGTTTTTAAAAGGTATATTTAAGAAATAAAAGCATTGAAAAAACATTCCTTTATCCAAAACACAAATCTTAAATATGATTTAATAAAATAAATCCTATGAAAACTCCAGAACAAAACTTTAATACTTCAAATAATCCAGAGAAAGAGAATGAAACTTCTATTCCAGCAAATGAATTCAAATCAGCAGAAAAGCCAGAACAGACCATTGAACAAATTAAGCAAACTCTACTTGATCCTCATGTCATATCAAAAAAGCATGCTCAAGAGAAAAGGAAGACAATTACAACAGAAGCTGTCAGCAGAAGAAGAGAACTCCAATTTTTACAAAGCAATATCTTGGGACGAGAAAATACCTTGGCTCAAATTGAAGAACAATCTTTAACATTGAATTCCTTAAAAGCAGAAAAACTTCTTGTATTAGAACAAAAAACAGAAGAAGTTCTGGTGCGAATTAAAAGCATTTTCGGTATTAAAGATAGAGCAACTGGTGAAATAAAAGAAGATGTCAACTTGTTAATGGCAGAAATAGACCAACTTTCAAGGCAAGCTGAAGAAAATAGGGCTGAACTAATAAGACTTAGAGAGGAACAGTTAACTATTCCTGATTCCAAAAAATTACTTGAGGCGTATTACGAAAGAATGGAAACTATTCCGCTTTCAAATGCCGAGAAAAGAGAACTGCTTAAAAAAGAAGTACTAGAAGAACTTTCAACGGAAGAATATATTGCCCTTTGGCGCAGATTGAATCCGCATTTTCTTTCGCATGTTACAAGACAAGGTTTTAGAGACCATAGCGCGATGGTTTATCATTTTGCCGGATTGCAAGAATTTCATAATGGGCTTGTAAAAGTGCTAGAAGATGGCAAAATGCTTCGTCCGCCTATAGCACTGGATAATGGGTTATCTGCCAGAGACAAAGAAGCTGTAAGACATTTCCTTGAATTGCATGTTTTAAAAGAGAAAACAGAGAAAGAGGCAAAAGAAAGATTAAACAAAGAGTTGAATTTTACATGGGCAGCTGCCCCTCATTATCCGGATAAAACTGCTGTTCATTTTGCAGCTCAAATTGTTGCCGACAATTATTATGGCGGAGAATCGAACAATGAAGTTTTTTTCCTTTACCCCTCTGATGTTTTGGCTTCGCAGCATGATTTTGCTTTTAATGGTTGGGAAAAAGATTTTACCAAACCTCAAAGCGAAACAAAATGGAATGACGTATTTATTTGGCCTTCGACCTTGGATAATACGGGAATTTCTGCTGATTCTGGTATAGTTTTCTTGCCTGAAAATACTCCGGTTGATAAAGAAACAGGATCAAAATATGCTTCCGAATTGAAAATAGTTGAAGGGGAAGAAAAAAGAGTTATGATTGAAGATGAAAAACTAATTTCTGCTTTTATTAAATGGGCCGAAAATTTAAATCAAGAATCTTCAATTGTAAAAAGCTATAAAAAATGTTTAGAGCCAAAAGATTATTGGAAGCAAAAAGAGGCCTTACGGACTTGTTTAAGCGTGATTAATCAAGAAATATCAGAACTTGGTTTTGATAAGGAAACAGCGGCAAGAATTGCAAAAGAAATTCTAAATGACGGCATTGGAGCTTTCATAGCTCGCGGCAAGCTTGATTGGGGGAATTTAACTCCTAAAGAAGCAGCTTATGTAAAACTAAAATCAGCAAATGCAAATTGGGAAAAGGCAAGAAATACCATAACAGCGAAAGAATATTGGGAGCGTTATTTTGAAAAGCACCCGGAGCAAAAACCAAAACATATAGTTTATTATAATGGAGACCCCACTTTAGCAATTCATGAATTTCAAAGGAAATATGGTATTGGACAGGCTGATACTTCGGCTTCAGAAGGGCAATTATTGGGCTTTGATGACAAGTGCGTGATGAATATGGTTAAAGACAAAAGAGCTTGGGCTGGCTATGACGATCTTGTAGAAATGTCTAATAAGATTATTTCTGATTATTATAGAAATGCTAATGCCTAATTATTATAAAAAAAGAATAAATGAAAAAGAATAAATTTGAACTAATGGCTCCGGTTGGCAGTTTTTCATCTCTTGTTGCCGCTTGCAAGGCAAAAGCAGACGCTGTTTATCTTGGCTTGAATGATTTTTCAATGCGTTTTGGAAAGAATAATTTTAAGGTTTCTGACCTTACAAAGATAAAAAAAATATGCAATTTGTATCCCCAAAAGCCGAAAGTTTACGTAACTTTAAATACTATTGTTTACGATTCTGAAATAAAAAAGCTGGATAAATTAATAAAGAAGATAAAAGACAAGGTGGATGCCGTAATTTGCTGGGATTTTGCCGTAATAAATTTATGCAAGAAATACAAGGTCCCTTTTTTTATTTCAACCCAGGCAAGCGTTGCCAATAAAGAAACGGCAAAGTTTTATCAAAAACTGGGAGCAAAGAGAATTGTCCTTGCCAGAGAGTTAGATTTAAAGCAAATAAAAGAGATAAGCAAGATAAAAGGGCTTGAAATAGAGGTTTTTATCCATGGGGCAATGTGCGTTTCTATTTCCGGAAGATGCTTTATGAGCCAGTTTCTATTTAATAAATCAGCAAATAGGGGAGAGTGTTTTCATCCCTGTAGAAGATCTTATGTTATTAAAGACGAAAAATACGGCAACGAACTAAAGCTTGAAAACAGCAGAGTAATGTCGGCAAAAGACCTCTGCGCTCTTCCTTTTATTGAAGAATTAAAAAAGATAAAAATTAAATCTTTTAAAATAGAAGGAAGAAACAGGGATAGCAGATATGTTGATTCTGTAGTTAAGGTTTATAGAAAAGCGCTAGATAATGATTTGAGTAAAAATGAAGTTCAAAAGTTAATGAAAGAGCTAACATCTGTTTATAACAGAGGATTTTCTTCTGGTTTTTACCTTGGAAAGCCAACTCCCAAAGATTTTTCGGAAATTGAAAATTCGGCAAGTGACACTTACAAGGAATTTTTGGGAAAAATCGTTCATTTATATCCCAAGGTAAAAGTTGGAGCGGTTAAACTGTCAAATAATCTTAAAAACGGAGAGGAGATTATTGTAATTGGCAAGAAGTCGGGAGTTGGGAAAATAAAAATTACTGATATGGAAATAGAGAATAAAAAAGTCAAATTTGCAAAAAAGGGACAGACAGTTGGAATAAAGTTTCCTTTTCAATTTTTTAAAAACGACGAAGTTTATAAAATAAAAAAAAGAAAATAATGAATATTAAGTTTTTAGGAGCCGCGAAAAATGTTACGGGTTCAAAATTCTTGCTTGAGGTTTCAAATAAAAGAATTTTAATAGATTGCGGCCTTTATCAAGAAAGGGAATTTAAAAGCAGAAATTGGGATGATTTTCCTGTTTCTCCAAGTTCTATTGATGCTATAATTTTAACCCATGGCCATCTGGACCATTGCGGGTATCTGCCTAAAATTGTAAAAGACGGCTTTAAGGGAAAAATATTTTGCACGGAACCGACGCTTGAAATAGTAAAAATAATTCTTCTTGATTCGGGAAAAATACAAGAAGAAGACGCTTTTAAAAAAAAGTCCAGGCATAAAAAGGAAGGAAGGAAAGGCCCGCATCCGGAAATTCCTTTGTATACAATAGAGGACGCCAAACAGGTTTTTCCTCTCCTTAGAGGTTATCCGTATAAAACCGTATTTGAGGTAACAAATGAAGTTACCGCTTCTTTTTATGACGCGGGCCATATACTTGGCGCCGCAATGATTGAGCTAAAGGTGCAGTCAAACGGAAAGACAAAAACAATAATATTTTCCGGAGATATAGGAAGATGGAACAAGCCGATTTTAAACGATCCGACTTTATTTGAGAAAGCGGACATTGTTTTTATGGAATCAACTTACGGCAACAGAGAGCATAAGAGTGAAGATATAGAAGGAGACAAACTTGCGAAGATAATAAGAAGGACGGCAAAAGAAGGAGGAAATATAGTCATACCGGTATTTGCTCTAGAGAGAGCTCAGGAAATATTATACTATATGAACAAGTTTTTCAAAGAGGGCGTTATTCCTTCTCTTCCTGTTTTTGTAGATAGTCCTATGGCGATAAACGTGACGGAAGTTTTTAAAAAATACCTGCAGTATTTTGATGAGAATACCCGTTCTCTTATAGAAAAGGGGGATTCGCCTTTTGATTTTCCCCTTCTTAAATTAACAAAAACAAGAGAGCAATCAATAAGTATTAATAATATGGAAGGTTCTGCCATAATAATGGCAGGTTCAGGAATGTGTACCGGAGGAAGAATTAAACATCACCTTATATCAAATATAACAAGAAAAGAATCAAGTATTGTTTTTGTAGGATATCAGGCGAAAGGGACGCTGGGCAGGGAAATAGTAGAAAAAGAAAAAAACGTCAGAATATTGGGAAAACAATATTCTGTAAAAGCAAATATTGAAAATATTGAAGGATTTTCTGCCCATGCCGACAAAAGCGATCTTTTTAAATGGATCGATAATTTTAAGGAAAAACCTCAAAAAATATTCATAATTCACGGAGAAGAAGAAGCGTCAAATGAATTTGCTAATTTTTTAAGAGAAAAAATAAAAAGTGAGATTATCGTTCCAAGTTATTTGTCGGAATTTCCTTTGTAAAATTAAAATAAATATATTAAAATATTTATTGAATAAAAAATAAAAGTATGAATAAAAAAATGTTATTAATCATCATAATTGCAGTTGCAGTTTTAGTTGTTTTTTTCTTTGCTTATCTGGTCAGTAAAGAAAAAGGAGATACTCTGCTTGAAACGGAAGAAGAAAATACCACTTTAGCAAATCCTGCTTCAGTATATTGCAAGAAGCAAGGAGGGACAGTTGAAATTAAAGATTTTCCTTCCGGCCAAATAGGGTTTTGCCTGTTTGAAGACGGATCTATGTGCGAAGAATGGGATTTTTCGCGAGGAGTTTGCAAAAAGGGGCAGTTAAAGGCAGAAATCTTAACTGAGGGCGAAGGAAAATTAGCCGAGAAAGGAAACTATTTGACTTTGCATTATACCGGAACTCTTCTTGATGGAAAAAAGTTCGATTCAAGTGTTGACAGGAATCAGCCATTTTCTTTTGTTCTCGGGCAAGGCAGAGTGATTCAAGGATGGGAAATGGGTGTTTTGGGAATGAAAAAAGGAGAAAAAAGGAGATTAACTATTTCTCCCGAGCTTGCTTACGGAAAGCAGGGAGCGGGGGATATAATTCCTCCTGATTCTATTTTGATATTTGAAATAGAACTTTTAGAAATTAATTAAAAGATACTCGTATTTGACTTATAGTATTTTTTTGGTATAGTCCTGCCTGGTTCTTTGACTATTTTTGAAAGGAAAATACTATGGACAAAACCAGCGATTGGATGACTTTGCTAGAGCATATCAATAATGAAATAAATGAAGTTAGAAGGTTTTTTGGAGAAGAGGTTGATGATAATGAAGACCTAGATCCTCAAGTCAAAAGATTGATGGATATTCCAGATAAATTATTAAAGAAACATTATTCTTTACTAGAGGAAAAAGCAATAAATTGCGAAGACATTTTAGTTCCTCAACCCGGGGATATCTTTACTTCAAGATTGCATGATTTTGTATCATATGCAATGCTAAGATTTATCGCAAAAAAAATAAAAGAAAAGAATCCTCAGATAAGCTTGTCTGAAGCAAGAACCAATGAGTGCTCTCCTTATATAAGAATTGCAATAAAATTGGCCTATGTCCAAGGACTAAAACATGGTGTTAACCTTTAGGAAAAAATTAAAGCCCTTTTCGGGCTTTTTTTATTTCATAATATGATATAGAATTAAAAAATATGAAAACTAAAATTTTTAAAGGCAAGAAAATAACAATAAGGAATATTTCAGAAGAAGATTTTAAGAATGTCCAAAAATTCAAGGATTTTGTTGATTCTTTAGTTGAAGAACAGGCAAAGGTTTCAATGAAAAAGAGAGTGTCCCTTGAAGAAGAAAAAAGATGGATAGAAAGAAAGATAAAGGGAATTGAAAATTTAAAAGAAGTTTTTTTATTGGCAGAGTGTGAAGATAAAATTGTCGGAACAACGGGCATTACTCTTGAAAAAGACAGAAGAGACCATATCGGAGGTTTTGGCATTACCATTAGAAAGGGTTATAGAAGAATTGGCCTTGGAAAATATTTAATGAATGAAATATTAAAAAAGGCGAAAAAAGAATTAAAGCCAAGACCGAAGATTATTCGACTTAGCGTTTTTTTAAGCAATAAGCCGGCTATAGCTCTTTACAAAAAAATTGGATTCAAAACAGTTGCTAAAATTCCAAAGCAGCTTCAATATAAAGGAAAATTGGAAGGAGAGGGGATTATGATTAAAATTTTCTAAGGTATATTTTAATGGATAAAAGAGAAAGCAATTATATAAAACTGGTGGCGGTGATAACAATGCTTATCGATCACATTGGGGCTTTTATTTATCCCTTTGCAATATTAAGGATTATAGGGAGAATAGCTTTTCCTCTTTTTGCCTATCAGCTTACGGTTGGTTATCAAAAAACATCAAGCAGAAAAAAATATCTTAACCGTCTTTTTTTCTTTGCCGTTATTTCCCAGATTCCTTATTATTTTATATATGCATCGATAGGGAAAACAGTTTTTCTAAACATTCTTTTTTCCTTAATGCTTGGAATTTTTACAATTTCGGTTTTTGAAAAAAAGAAATTCATTTATCTTTTTTTAATAATACCAGCTTCTTTTTTTGTTGAATACGGGTTTTATGGGCTTTTAACTATTCTAATATTTTACTTTTTCAAAAAAAGAGAAGAGAAAATAGTTCTTTTTTCTTTGGCAACTTTTTCCTATGCTTTTATTTACCAATTATTTATTCAAATATACGCTCTTTTTTCCCTTTTTTTTATTTTCGGTCCAAAAATTAAAATCAATTTGCCAAGATACTTTTTCTATATTTTCTATCCGGTTCATTTAATAGTTCTTTATATAATTAAAATTATATTTTTTAATTTCTAAAGCAAAAAAAGAGAGGACCTGTGATTGGCCCTCTTAAAGGTTCTTATGTCCCTTGCTGGGACTCTTTTAGAGACCGTAAAGAAGCTCGTCAAGCTCTTCCTTGAGCTTTGCCTCTTTCTCCCAGGCAAGATCCAACTGGCATTCGAGCCAGTAAATTATTGCCTGGTGCTCTTGGAGTTCTCGCTCCTTTTTTTTGGCCTCTTCCTTGATGGCCAAGTTTTCCTGAACTTCCTTTTTTACGGCAATAATTGCCGCTTCTCGCCGAGCTACTTCGGCAAGAAAAAGGGAGTCGCTCCTCCTTAGTGCTTCCTGATTCTGAAAAGAAGCGTTTATTTCTTCCTCTACTGAAGGAAGAAAAACCGAGGCCGAAAAGGTGGAAGGTACAGACATGCTTTTCTCCTTATTGCATGTCGTGGTTGTGTTGCTGCTTTTTTGCCAATAGAAATGGCAAAATCCCAAAAGGGGGGAGGGGACACAACCTTGTGTTTTTTTTAAAGAGCAAGCAGCATGCCCTTTCAAAATTCACGATATATAAATGATAAACTTTGAAAGAGAGGAGTTAACCAAGCTTGGCTAACTCCTTATTTGTTTACCCTTAGGCAAGGGCAAACTTCTCGTCGTTTCTTTTGGCGCTATGCATAGCGCCTTTTCCAGTTGACTTTGCTTGTCCCCTGAATCAAAGAACGAAGAACTTGCCTTCTCTCTGCCTCTCTCTCGGCAAGTTCTTTTGCCCTTTGGGCCTCTCTGGCTCTTCCGGGCTCTGTCATTTTTTTGGTATTCTCCCGCAGAATACCCAAAATGTGTTCAAGTGCCATCTCTTCCTCCTTATTTAAGATGGCTAAGTCGCAATTGCCGAATCCGTTAAGGCGGATTTGCGACCATATTCTTTTTTAAAGGTCCGGCAAAAACCCTCTCCTTCTTTCAAACCACTAAAGAAAATTGTTATTTCTGAAAAACTGTCCTGTCTTGGAAGTGATTCGGTATTCAACCAGTGATTTGAAAGAAAGAGGGAAGCTTGATACTATTTTTTGGCTTGCTTCCTATTAATTGCCAAAAGCATTGCTTTGTATTTTTAGATTATAACACAGGATAATATATTTTGTCAAGCTTTTCTGTTTTGTATGCTTTTAAAGATAATAGGGACTTGATATATTTTTATTTTTAGTGTAATGTGTAAAAACAAATATGGCAGTACCAAAACAGAGAAAAACCAGTTCAAGAAGAGATAACAGGAGAATGCATATTTTTTTAGAAACCCCGTCTTTGGTTTCTTGTTCGCATTGCAAAAAGAAGATAAGGCCACATACCGTATGCTATAACTGCGGATACTACAAAAAGGAAGAGATTGTCAATGTCATGGAGAAACTTGATAAAAAAGAAAGAAAGAAAAGAGAAAAAGAAATTTCTCTTAGAGAAAAAGAAGAAAAAGGGCAGGATTCTTTAACAATGGAAAACTTGTCAAAATAATATGGCTTCCCGTCATCTATCAAGGTCAATTGCCATGCAAAGCTTGTATGAGTGGGATTTTTTCAACAAAGACAAGAATTTGCTTGAAAAAATAATTGAAAGGAATATAGAGGAGTTTGGAAAAGAAATAGAAGACAAGACATTTATATGGAGTTTGATTTTAGGAGTTGTTTCGAACATTAAAAAAATTGATGAAATAATCGAGAAGGCAGCTCCGGAATGGCCCATTGAGCAGATTACCATAATTGACAGGAATGTCCTTCGTTTGGGTCTTTATGAGCTTCTTTATGAAGACAAAAAAGAAGTCCCGCCAAAAGTGGCAATAAATGAGGCAATAGAACTTGCAAAGACATTTGGAGGAAAAAATTCGGGAAAGTTTATAAACGGGGTCTTGGGTACTGTTTACAGAGAAATAGAAAAAAAAGATGAATGATTTTTCACTTCTTGAAAAAAAATTAGGAATTTTCTTTAAAGATAAGAATTTACTGATACAGTCGTTTACCCATCGTTCTTATCTTAATGAAAATCCTGATTTTAAGCTCTTTCACAATGAAAGATTGGAATTTTTAGGAGATGCGGTTTTAGAGCATGTTGTTACCGAGTGTCTCTTTCTTTCTTATCCAAATAAAATGGAAGGGGAGCTTACCGCATGGAGAGCAGCTCTTGTAAATTCAAAGATACTTTTTGAAATTGCAAAAGAATTGAATTTTGGAGATTTCTTGCTTCTCTCACAGGGAGAAAAAAAAGAAGAGAATAAATCAAGGCAGTATATTCTTGCAAATACAATGGAGGCCTTTATCGGAGGACTTTACCTTGACCAGGGAATGGAAGCTTGTTCCAAGTTTATAAAAGAGCATATTATAAAGCACTTACCAAGAATTATAGAAGGAAATCTCCATAAGAGCGCGAAATCCAAGTTTCAGGAAATAGCCCAAGAAAAGACATCTATAACTCCGACATATAGCGTTATAAAAGAATCGGGGCCGGATCATGACAAGATATTTGCTATGGGTGTTTATTTAGGAAAGGACTTAATAGCAACAGGAGAAGGAAAATCAAAACAAGAGGCGGAAGAAGAGGCCGCCAGAAAAGCATTAGATAAAATAAAAATTTAAAAAAAATTATGCTAGTTATTAGATTTTTTAGAACAGGAAAAAGAAACCAACCCTTTTTTAAGGTTGTTGTTACCGATAAGAGAAATGCTCCTTCCGGAGGAAGGTTTGTTGAGAGCGTAGGATATGTAAATCCTCTGACAAAAGAATGTCGCCTTGAAGAGGACAGAATCAAATATTGGCTTTCGGTTGGAGCAAAGCCCTCAGATACGGTTCATAATCTCCTTGTTAAAAAAGGCATTATTGAAGGAGAGAAAATACCTTTGCATAAAGTAAAGCCGCAAAGTAATGAAGAAACAAAGGAAGAAGCTGTAAAAGAACAAGCTTCTGAAGAAAAGAAAGAGGAGAAGGTGGAAAAGGAAAGTGTAAAAGAGGAATCTTCAGAACAAGAAAAAACAGAAGAAAAAAGCGAAGATAAAAAAGAAGTTTTAGAAAAAAAAGAGGGTAAAGAAATAGAAGAAAAAAAAGAAGAGAAGGAAGAAAAATCGGCGTAAATAAAAAAAAGGGTTGACTTTTGTTTTTCAAAGAATTATTCTTTATTAATAACGGATATACAGAAAATCAGTTAAATTGGCCATGAGGCCAGAAAGAGGAAAGGTCGAATCACTTTTGAATAGGTAATAAGAACAGATAACATGACAAAAGCAAACAGCGATCAAGAATTTCTCGAGTTTATTGTTAAAACGCTTGTTGACCATCCAGATGACGTTAAAGTTGAAAGGAAGGTTGACGAAATGGGAGTTCTTCTTTCTTTAACCGTTAATCCTGAAGACATGGGCCAGATTATTGGCCGCGCCGGCTCTACTGCCAGAGCGATAAGGTCTTTGATAAGGATAATCGGACTAAAGAATCACGCTAGGGTTAATCTTAAAATAGAAGAACCTGAAGGTGGAAGAAGAATGCCTGAAAAAGTGTCCGCTCCGGTAAAAGAAGAAAAGAGCGAAGACCTTGATGATTTAAAACTGTAAGTTATCTTTTTAGTTTTGCAGTATAAACTGCACAATTATTGGAAAGGAAGGCGGCGTCCAAAAGCGCCGTTTTCTTTATAAAAATATGAAAAAAAAGTTTGATATAATCACTATTTTCCCTGAAATTTTCAATTTCTATTTCAAAGAAAGTATTATTTCAAAAGGAGTTGAAAAAGGACTATTGGAAATAAATGTTCATGATTTAAGAAGCTGGTCAAAAGACAAGCATAAAAAAGTGGACGATAAGCCGTTTGGAGGAGGACTTGGAATGGTGATGAAAATAGAGCCCATTTATAATGCCGTGAAGGATTTGAAAAAGAAAAAGTCAAAGGTAGTTCTTTTTTCTCCCAGAGGAAAGAAGTTTACTCAAAAAACAGCAAACGAACTAAGCAAAATGAATCAAGTTATTTTGATTTGTGGCAGATATGAAGGAATAGACGAAAGGGTGAAAAAAGAAATAGCCGATATGGAAATTTCAATAGGGGACTATGTTCTAATGGGAGGGGAAATTCCCTCTATGGTTGTTATTGAAGCTGTTTCGCGCCTTATTCCCGGAGTAATCGGCAAAGAGCAATTCTTAAAAGAAAGAGTTGATAAAAATGGAGGATTTATCGAATATCCCCAATATACAAGGCCTGAAGTTTTTTCTCCTAAAAAAGGAACAAACTGGAAAGTTCCGAAAGTTTTACTTTCCGGAAACCATAAAAAAATAGAGGAATGGAAAAAGAAAAAGGGCAGAATTATTGAATAATGGGAAGTTTTATGGTAATAATAGGAAAGTGCATAATATTTGAGCGGGCAGATGGCGGAGTAGTCAAACGCATCAGACTGTAAATCTGACGGCCACTGGCCTACGGGGGTGCAAATCCCTCTCTGCCCACACTTATTTTTTGCCAAGATAGCTCAGTTGGCAGAGCGTATCCATGGTAAGGATAAGGTCCCGGGTTCGATCCCCGGTCTTGGCTCACGGTTATAATTAAAATAAAAAAATATGGCAAAGAAAAAACCTTACGTAAAAATTCAATGTGAGAACTGCAAGAGAGTGAATTATCATACTCATAAGTCAAGACAGTTGAACGAAAAGGATGGGAAAAAGCTTGTTCTTAGCAAATTTTGCAAATGGGACAGAAAGCATACGCCCCATAAAGAAACGAAGAAATAAAGAACCCTTTGATATTATCGCGGGGCATGTTTGTTTTTTTTGGATTTTTTATTAAGGAGAAACATCTTCTCTGTAAAAATAGATCTTTATGATATCTCCGTTTTTGTCCTCGTCCTTTTTTTTGACGATAAAATTATTGCCAGTAATAAGGCGCAAAAGAGTTACGATAGCAAATCCTCCTTGCATTCCTCCGGTATTAATCTTAGTATCTTGATTAAAGAAAATAACAAATCCGTCTTTGTCGGTAATAGTTACCAGTCCGTACTGGTCTATAATTATGACAGCGACTTCTTTAATAGTTTCCAAGCAAAGCGTTGCCATTACCTTTCTCCCTGTGAAAAGAGCATATTGTACCGGTCTGAAATATACCATAAAATAGTAAGTAGTACAAATAAAGGGGATGTAGCTCCAATTGGCAGAGCGACGGTCTCCAAAACCGTTTGTTGCAGGTTCGAATCCTGCCATCCCCGCCAGTTTGAAATATTATATAATCTTCAAATGTTAAATAAATAGAACCATTTTAAAAAAGGTTAGATTGTTTTTGTCTTTGTAAAAATGTTTATTTTTTGCTAAAATGGCAATATCGCATAACCTTGAAAATTGTGGCTACAGAAACACTTAAGAAGAGATTATTTTTTTTAAAATCATCTGACTGGCGGCCCAAAACCGTTGTTTTTGGATTGAAAGAAAAAATACTTTGGCCCTTTAAGAATAATCGACAGAAAATATCAGTATTCTTTTTAATTACTCTTTTTATTTTAACAATAGGCCTTTTTAATTTTCTTTTGGAGCAAAAAAAAGCAAAGGCCTTAATATCAATAGCAAGCTGGGAAGATTTAGATAGTATAAGGGGAAATCTTTCGGGAAATTATGTTCTGGATATTAGTTTAAATTCTGGAAGTCCGGGATACGATGACTATGCCGGACCTTCTGCAAACTCTAGTCAGGGATGGATTCCGATAGGAAATAATATAGATAAGTTTACCGGAACATTTGACGGGCAGGGCCATGAAATAAACGATTTATACATAGATAGAAGCACTGATTATGTTGGTTTTTTCGGATATACTTCAGATGCTTCAACGGTTGAAAATATCGGCTTTAAAAATATTAGCATTGAAGGAAGAGATTATGTCGGAGGACTAATAGGATACAATGAGGGAGACGTTATTCAATCTTATGTGGAAGGAGATGTAAACGGGGAAAATTATGTCGGAGGATTAATCGGTTATAGTAGAGGAGAAATAAATAGGTCATATTCAAGCGGTAATACTACCGGAATTAATAATAACTCAAGTTATATAGGAGGACTTGTAGGGTTTCTTTTTACTTCTCTTTCAACTGCCAAAATAGATAATTCCTACTCAAGAATGAATGTTACAGGAGGGCTTGTTACGGGAGAATATGCGGGAGGACTTGTCGGTTATAACAGCGAAGGAACAATTAATTATTCTTATGCTGGCGGAAGCGTAAGCGGCAATAATCATCTAGGAGGACTTGTCGGAGAAAATATATGCCCTGGATATGGATGCGAGAATATTTTTAATTCTTTTTATGACCAAAATGTTTCAGGGCAAAGCGATACCGGCAAAGGAACTCCCAAGGCAACCGCAGAAATGAAGAATGTAAGAACTTTTACCGACGTTGTTTGGTCGGGGGGGTTGAATAATCCATGGGATTTTGTAGGTAATCCTTTTGATGATGTTTCTAATAATGATTTTTGGGATATAGACGGCATAATAAACGACGGATACCCGTTTTTAGCGGCTTTTGCGGTTTTATCTCCCTCTCTTTCTACTTATAGCGCAAGCAGTGTTTTTCAGATTTCTGCTGTTGCAAATGGACAGATTACAAGTACCGGAGGGGAAAATGCTTCAACTAGGGGTTTTAAATTTTATGATGGAGATACCTGTGTTCAAAACGAGAGCGATATAAGTCAAAGCGGAAGTTTTGATGCCGGTAGTTACTCTTTGCAGATAACAGGCCTTTTAGCAAATACGACTTATTCATATAAGGCGTATGCAATCAACTCTGCCGGAACAGGAGAGGGGAGTTGCGTTTCTTTTCTTACCTCCTCTTCTATCTCTTTGCCTGATAATTACAGTATTGTTTTAGAAACTTTTCCTGAAGAAGGAGGAACTGTTTCCGGAGCGGGAACATATGCAGAAGGGGCTTCAGTTAGTATAAATGCTACTCCCAACGAAGGATATAGTTTTATTTCTTGGAAAGAAGGAGATGAGGTTATTTCTACAAATCAAACTTATTCTTTTTCTGTCAGTTCAAATCGTACTTTTGTTGCTAATTTTGAAAGAGAAGGATATTTAATTAGAAATCTTCCGGAAGGATTAAGTGTTTTTGATTATTCAACAGACGAAGATTTAACTGTAGTTCCAAAGTTAGGAGAGGTTGTTTCAATTTTAAAGAAAGGAGAAAGCCCTATTGCCAGAATTAACATTGATTTCCAATCAGATTTGGATTGGGAAAATTTGAAGGCAAATAGCGGGATATACTCATTAAATGCTGAAAATTACGGAAGGGCGTTTGTTCATTTTCAAGACAGACAGCAGATGGGCGTTATGAGAGTAACTCTTCTTATTCCTAGTGTAAAGGGAAATAACCATATTTATATCTGCCCTATGGTCCAAACATTTGAAGGTATTAATGAAAATTGTTCTGGAATATACTATCTTAATATTAGTCCGATAAACGGTTTTTATGAAGTTGAAATTCTAAACACGGGAGGAGCTGAAAAACCAGATATTGTAAAATATACTGTTTCTTTATCAGTAAGCCATGAGGAAAGAGGAACAACCGATGGTTCAGGAGAATACCTAAAAGACGAGAATGTGACAGTAAGGGCTTTTCCAAACGAGGGCTATGATTTTTTAAACTGGACTGAAGAAAACTTAATTGTAAGCAGCAGCGCAATTTATTCTTTTTCTTTGAATTCTAGCCGCAATTTAAGAGCAAATTTTTCTGTTTCCGGCCAAGATTTGGTTTTTGGCTGCACTGACCCTGATGCAATAAATTACAACCCCAATGCCAATACGGAAGATAACTCATGCCAATATGAGGGAAACGGAAATGGAAGCCAAAACCAGATTTTTGGCTGCACTGACCCTAATGCAATAAATTACAACCCCAATGCCAATACGGAAGATAACTCATGCCAATATGAGGGAAACGGAAATGGGGGACAAGTAGAAACAGTTTTTGGCTGCACTGACCCTGATGCAATAAATTACAACCCCAATGCCAACACGGAAGATAACTCATGCCAATATGAAAAAGAACAATCTGTTATTCCGGTAATTCCAACAGTTGAAGAAGTGATTAAAAAAACAAAAGAGTTTATAGATTCGCCCGAGGGAAAAACTGCAACTAGAGTTGTTTCTACAACAGGAGCTGTAGCCGGAACGGCAAGTTTGGTGGCAAGCGCCATTTTTGTAAATCCTTTTTCTTTTTCAAACCTTTTCTTTACTTTGCTTCGATTATGGTCTTTATTTTTAACTCTTATCGGATTAAAGAAAAGGCACAAGCCGTGGGGGACAGTTTATGATAGTATTACAAAACAGCCACTTGATCCCGCTTATGTTTTTCTTCAGGATATAAAAGGAGAGATTATTTCCGATTCTATTACGGACCTTGACGGAAGATACGGCTTTCTTGTAAAGCCGGGTAATTACAAAATTGTGGCGAATAAAACAAATTATACTTTCCCGTCTAAAAAACTGGAAGGAAAAGACGAAGACGGAATTTATGACCGCCTCTATTTTGGGGAAACACTTGATATTGAAAATGAGGAAGAAGTTATAGCTAAAAATATTCCAATGGACCCGATTGGATTTGACTGGAACGAGTTTGCCAAAAGAGAAAAAAATAAAATGAAATTTTATTCAGGAATTGACCGTTTTTTCAGTAATAAAATTGTCGATTTATTCTTCTTCTTTGGATTTTTTGTTGCCGTTATCGCTTATTTTTTTGCTCCTCATCCTTACAATCTAATTATCCTTTTTTCTTACATTTTTCTCTTTATACTCAGGAAAATAGGATTAAAGCCCAAGGCAGGAGGATATGTCATGGAAAAAGATACGGGATTTCCTTTGTCTTTTGCCGTAATTAAAATATTTTTGCCGGATATAGATAAGGAAATTTTAAGGCGAGTTGCAAGTAAAACCGGCAAGTATTTCTGTCTTGTTCCCCCAGGCGTATATTATGTAAAAGTGGAAAAAAAGAATGATGATGGCTCATATAGCCATGTTTATACATCTTCCAATATTAACGCTAAAAAAGGAATAATCAAAGAGGATTTTAAGGTATAATTCCTATGTCCAAAAAACTAAAATCCTTCACTCTCATAGAACTGCTTATTGTAATCGCCCTTATTACCACATTATCCTCCATTGTAATTGTTATCGTTTCAAGAACAAGAACGGCAACAGACGATATGAAAGCAAGAAACAACAGAAGCCAAGCCGCGAAGTATTGTTCCATAAACCCAGGCGTTTCCACCCTTTTTGGAGACAGCGTCTACTGTGACAGTGACCTTAATATGTGGTCTGTAACATTAAACACCGCTCTTGGAGAGGATAAATTAAAAGTACCCCCAACTCAGGAAACGCTTATTATTGGTCTTATCCCTATAATGAAGATGTGGTCACATTATACGGTATAAATGATTGCAACGAGGTTCCAATCGAGGATATAAGCAAATTCCCCGCCTGCAATGCCTGCAGAACTTTAAACTATGCCGGATTCTCCGAAGGGTGGCGTCTTCCAACTCAGGCCATTCCAAAGAGTCCAAGCGTAAATTGTGATACAGCTTGTGCAAGAGACGATACATACTGTTCAGAAGGAAGACAACTCTGGAACCTTGGAGATGAGAACTGCCCTAGTTGGGGAGCTACCTCATGTTCTTCTCCTCAAGGAAGCTGTCTTCCTTCTTATGATTCTTATGCTTTTGGAGGGCTCTACTGGTCATCTACTCAGTTCAACGCCAGTATCGCCTGGTGGGTGAATTTCAATAACGGTTATATTTATATCAGCACTAAGTCCTCAACTTTGCTTAAAATTCGTTGTCTTCTAGGACAATAATTTAATTATTGATTTATCTTTCTATAAACAGAAAAGAAAGAAAAGAAAATCAAATTTAAAACGATTATAGTGGCTCCGGGAGGAAGATCGAGATAAAAGGCAAAAGTAATTCCCAAAAAAACGGAAATCAAGGACAAAATCCCTGAAAAAAAGATCGCAAACTTAAAGCTTTTTGCAAACAAAAGAGAGGTTGCTCCTGGTAATATAAGAAGAGCGGAAGAAAGCATAACGCCCACTATTCTTATAGCCAAAATTACTGTAAGAGCTGTTAAAGTAATAAGTATTACATTTATTCTTTTTGTATTTATTCCGGTTGTTTTGGCATATTCCTCATCGAAAGAAACGGAAAAGAATTCGTAGTATAAATAATAAATTACAATAAGAAGAAAAGCGGAGAGGAAGACGGACAAATACATTTCTTCTTTGCTTATTGCCAAAATATTTCCAAAAAGGTAGGAAAAAAGGTCTATATTAAATCCTCCCGAAATACTAGATAATATTACTCCCAAAGAGATTCCGGCAGAGGAAACAATTCCTATTGCCGCATCGGCATGAAGTTTCGTTTTTTCCGTTATTTTTAAAATTAAATAGGAGGCGATAATAACAGTTGGTATTGCGATATAAAAAGGATAAAAACCGAAGAAAAGTCCCAAAGCGATTGCCCCAAAACTTACATGGGAAATTCCGTCTCCTATTAAAGATAATCTTCTTAGAATTAGAAAAAGGCCTAAAATCCCGCAAAGAAAAGCTATAAAAGAGCCGGCAATATATGCTCTTTGGATAAAATCGTATTGAATAAGTTCTAGAAACATAGTTTTAATGCTGGTGACAGATTAAGTGCTGGGAAAAGTGACCGAAGTATTTTTCCATTTCCTTTGATTTGCAAAAATCAGAGAATAATCCGTAGAAAAGTATTTTTTTATCTAAATAGAGCAACTTGTTTGCATATTTTCCGATGTCGGAGGCGTCGTGAGTTATAAGGATAATGGCAACTCCCTTTTCTTTGTTTATTTTCTTTAAAAGCTCAAAGAAATTTTCCCTTGAACTTATATCAAGCCCGCTTGAAGGTTCGTCTAAAATAAGCATTTGCGGATCTGAAATAATTGCTCTTGCCAGAAAAACCCTTTGCTGTTGTCCTCCTGAAAGATTATTGATAAGAATATCTTTTAAATTGAAAATATCTAAAATCTTTAGCGTTTCTTCTATTTTTAATTTGTCAAAAGAATTGATTCTTTTGGGATGTTTTTTGGAAGAAAGAAGACCCAAAGAAACAACTTCTTTTACTTTTGCAGGAAATATGGGAGTTAAGAAAGAGGCCTTTTGGGGGAGATATCCTATTTTCCCCCAATCATTGAATTCTTTTATTTTTTTGCCAAAAAGAAATATTTCTCCGTTTGCTTTTTCAAGCCCTAAAACCGTTCTTATAAGGGTTGTTTTTCCTGATCCGTTTGGTCCGGCAAGAGCTACATAATCTCCTTTATTTACTGAAAAATTTATATCCTCAAGAATAGATATTTTTTCATATTTAAAAGAGAGATTTTTTACGGAAATAATATTCATGTTATTTGCACCTTAAGCCATTCTTTAAATTTTCAAGATTTTCTTCCATTATTTTAATAAAAGAAACGCCTTTTTCAAAATCTTCTTTTGACAGATTTTCAGCCGGATTAAGAGGAAGCATTTCGGCTTTTGTTTCTTCTTTTATAATTTTTGCTATTTTTGGGTCCGACAATTCTTCATAGAAAATATGACTTATACCTTCATTTTTTATCTTTTCAATGACCGAAAGAAGAGAACTTATTGTCGGTTCTGTATCATGGGAAATTCCCAAGATAGCGGAATGTTTTAAATTATACTTTTCTGCAAGATATGCAAAAGCGTAATGACCGCTGTATATTATTTCTCCATTTTTGCATTTTTCCAAGGACTTTGCAAAATCATTATCTAATTTTTGGAGTTTATTAATGTAATTATTGCTTCTTTCAATAAAGAACATCTCATTTTTTGGGGAAACGGCTATGAGGGCCTTTGTTATTTCATCAGCTATCTTTTTAGAATTTTCAATATCAAGCCAAATGTGGGGATCGTACCCATTGTCGTCTTCATCTTCATGCTCGTCTTCATCTTCATGCTCGTCTTCATCTTCTAGCAGCTTTATTCCATCGCTTGCCCTTATAACAATAATTTCTTTATTACTTATACTTTCCATTATTCTTTTTGCCCAAGGTTCCATAAAATCTCCGGTATAAATAAAGATATCGGCATTGTTTATTTTAATAAAATCACTTGTTTTGGGTTCAAAAGAATGGACTTCCGCTCCCGGAGGAAGAAGCAGAGAAACGCTTATTTTTTCTCCTCCTATTTCTTTTGCCATATCATAATAAGGAAAAAGAGTGGCTATTACCTTAATCTCTTCTGCTTCTTCTTGCTTTTTTGGGAATAATATCAAGGATATAAAGAAAATTATAATGACAATTGCAATAAGTAATGTTTTTTTCATTTCTTTTATTTTTGACATTTGTGACATAGGCCGTAAAAGTCAAATGAATGGTTAATTATTTTAAAGTTATTTTTCCGGCTTATTTCTTTTTCTTTTTTTATCAAATCATTATAAACGGCAATCTTTTTAAAAGAATTGCAATTTAAGCAAATAAGGTGGTGGTGGTGATCTTTTACAATCTCAAAATAATCTTTCTTAAGAGCGGTATTTTTAACGATAATATTGTTTTTAATAAGAAAGAGAAGCTCTCTGTACATAGTTGTTCTGCTTGGGACTGTTCTTTTCTCTTTTAATTTGGAAATTATTTGAGAGGAAGAAAGCATGCAGTTGGAATCAAAAAGAACAGAAACTATTGCTTTTCTTGCTTTTGTTACCCTTCCTCCTTTTGCCTTTATTTTTTGATGTATTTCCTTTATGCTCATAATGGAACATTGTTGCATTAATTAAAAGCAAAGTCAATATAAAAAGGGTTTATTTCAAAGCTAAAATATGCTAGAATAATACCCATGAAAGATTTTGAAATAAGAAAATTTAATGATCCTGTTTTAAGGAAGAAAACAGAGGAAATAAAGCATTTTAACAGAGAACTGGAATGGCTTGTTTTCGCTATGAAAGAAAAAATGGCAGAAGAGGAAGGAGTTGGGCTTGCCGCTCCTCAGGTGGGAATAAGCAAGCAATTAATAGTGTTTATTGACATTGAAAGCGGACAGATAAAAGAATTAATTAATCCTAAAATAATAAAGTACGGAAAAGAAAAAACAATCGAAGAAGAGGGATGCCTTAGTTTCCCTGATATTTTCTTAAAAATAAAAAGAAGCGATTATATTAAAATAAAGGGATTTAATCTAAAAGGAGAAGAACTTGAAATAGAAGCAACAGGAATACTTTCAAGGATACTTCAGCATGAAACAGACCATCTTTACGGAATTTTGTTTTTTGACAGGCTTCCTTTCTTTAGCCGCTTAAAGTTTAAATTAAAAAATCGTGGATTTAACAAGTATTTTAATTGAGGACGGTTATCTGAAGACGAAAGAAATAATAGAGGCCTTTAAAATAATTAAAAGGAAGGATTTTCTTCCCAAAAACGTAAAAAAACTTTCAGAACAAAATTCCGCATTGCCCATTGGATATAGTCAAACAATATCCCAGCCCTTGACAGTTGCTTTTATGCTTGAACTTCTTTCTCCTCAAAAAGGAGAAAAGATTTTAGACATTGGTTCTGGATCCGGATTTACAACCGCTATTTTGTCCTGTATTGTCGGTAAAAAAGGAAAAGTTATTGCTCTTGAAATTATTCCTGAGCTTTTGAAAGTTGGAGAAGAAAATGTTTCAAAGTATAATTTTGTAAAAAAGGGGATAGCTAGTTTTATTCTTGGAGACGGCAAGAAAGGATATAAAAAAGAAGCTCCTTTTGATAAAATACTATGTTCGGCAGAGGCAGAATTTGTTCCCGATAGCTTAAAAGAACAGCTTAAAACTGGCGGGAAAATTGTAATTCCCGTAAAATCATCTATTATTCTTTTGGAAAAAAAGAGAAACGGCAATTTTGACAAGAAAGAATTTTACGGATTTTCTTTTGTTCCTCTGGTTTGAAATCAATATATTATGAAAAAAACAATTATTTTTATTTTTGCATCTTTTATAATCATTTTTCTGCTTTTTTCTTTTCTTTTTTTTATCAAAACAATAAATCCCAAAGATATCACAAAGGAAGAATTTTTACCTTTTTCAATTGAAAAAGGTGAGGGTATTATTTTAATCTCCGAGAATCTTCAAAAATCAAGTTTTATTAAAAACAGATATTCTTTTATTATCTATGCTTTTTTAAGCGGCCAGAGAAGGAGTCTTCAAGCGGGAGAATATTTGCTCTCTCCTTCAATGGGGGTAAAGGATATAATTGTTAAGCTTTCAAAAGGAGATACGATAAAAAAAAGGATTACGATAATAGAAGGATGGAATATTGAGGATATCGGAAACTATTTAGCGGAACAGGAAATTTGCTCTAAGGAAGAATTTTTTAATATCGTTAATGAAGATTTTTCGGACCAATTTTCTTTTTTAAAAGACAAGCCAAAGAATCTTAATCTTGAAGGGTATCTTTTTCCAGACACCTATGAGATGAATATTAACAGCTCTTGCAGGGATATTGTTTTTAAAATGCTTTCTAATTTTAAAGAAAAAATAGACAATACTTCTATTAAAGGGAAAACAATTTTTGAAATAATAAATATGGCTTCTCTTATTGAAAAAGAAGTAAGAACATTTGAAGATAAAAAAATAGTTTCAGGAATTCTTTGGAAGCGCCTTGAAATTGGAATGCCTCTTCAGGTTGATGCAACGATTGCCTATATTACAAAAAAGAAAACCACGAGAATTTCTCTTGAAGAATTAAAAATTGACTCTCCTTATAACACATATCTCTATAAAGGGCTTCCTTTGGGTCCAATTTCAAATCCGGGACTTTCAAGTATTGTTGCATCAATTAATCCGGAGAAAAGCGATTTTCTTTTTTATCTTTCTACGCTTGAAGGAGAAACTGTTTTCAGTAGGAATTTGACAGAACATAATATTGCAAAACAAAAATATTTGAAATAAATATCTTGGAATGTTAGAATAAAGCCATGGAAAAAGAAAAGATAAAAAGAATAGCTTTAATTGTTGCTTTTAAAGATTTTAGGGATGAAGAATATTTTATTCCCAAGGAAATTTTCAAGAAAGAAAAGATCCAGGTAAAAACATTTAGCGATTTTCTTGGAAAGGCCATTGGCAAATTCGGAGGGGAAGCAAAGGTTGATGATTTAATTGATAATTTAAACGTTGATGATTTTGATGGGGTTGTATTTATAGGAGGGCCGGGAGCTGAAAAATACGTTGAAAATGAAAGATGCCTTGAAATAGCAAGAGAAGCAGAAAAAAAAGAGAAAGTATTGGGAGCTATCTGTATTGCTCCTTTGATTTTATCTTCCTCCGGTGTTTTAGAAAACAGGAAAGCGACAGTTTGGAGCTCTCAGATGGATAAATCGGCAATAAAGGAACTAAAGAATTCAGGAGCGATATATTTTGAAAAAAGCGTTGCTATTGACGGAAAAATAGTAACCGGTTCTATGCCGGAAGCATCAGAGCTGTTTGCTAGAGAAATTATAAAAATATTATGAATTTAATTGATTTTGTTCCCCTTATATCCTTTGTTCTTCTTATTTTTTTTATGCTCCTTATTTCGCTGTTTATCTATGGAGAATTTTTAATTAGAAAAGGCAAAGCCAATTTAGGATTTGAAATTTCTTCTTTTGCCGTAAAAATATTGTCCACTCTTGTTATTATATCCATTTTTTTTCTTTTAATAGGATTTTATTTTGCGCCAGAAAAAGAGAAAGAAGAAGAATTAACAACAGAGATAGAGTTTCCGGAAAGTCCGGCCTCTTTCTTTCCTCCTTCTGTAGAGTATATTGAGGTGGGAGGGTATTATTTTAAAGGACCGTTTATTTTAGATGAATCAGTTGCTTTTTCCGAAGAAACCGTAATTGCCGTTTTTTGCAAAGCAGAAGATTACAAAATGATATATGTAGGCACGGAAGGAACAAATGAAAAGCTTATTTCTCATTTCTTATACCCATGCTTTAAAGAAAATTGCAAAGAAGACCTTTATTACGCTTCTCTTTACGTCAAAAAAGAAGAAACGGAAGAAATTTTTCAAATGGTAGAAAATAGAAGAAAAATTGTTGGGAATATAAGGGAAAAGGTGGATTTTGTTTGCCAATAAATTTGCGGTTTTTGCATTTTAAGGAAATTGCATGAATACGCTAGAAATAAATATGAATATAGAAAAAATTTTTATCTTTATAATCATCCTTGTCGGACTTGGAGCGCTTTTGCTTTTTGTTTTCCTTTCCGGAAGCGGCATTAAACAATTAGAGCTTATTTATCCCGTAAGCGGGGAGGAAATGTTCATAGGCGAAACTTATGAAATTGTTTGGAAAGCGAGGAATATAGAAAAAGTGGGAATAGTTCTTTTTATGGGTAAAGAACCAAAATGGATCGCAAAAGAACTAGACGGACGAGAGGGAAAATATAACTGGAAGATCCAACCTGGACAAAAGTACGGAGATAATTATTGGATTGCCGTTTTTGAATATCCTTACAGAGAAGAAAATTTAATAGATTATTCAAAGGGCCCCTTTTCTATCGTATTTGCCGATATTGACAGTTGTGACAGCTTGTCGGTTTCAGAAGATAGACCGTATGTTCCTATTAGTTACCCTGGTATAAGAAGGGTTTTTGTCACAGATGAAATGTATGATGGTGACTTGAAGGGATTTTCAGGAGCCGATGAAATATGCCAGAAAGAAGCTGAAGATTTGGGATTTGAAGGAAGTTGGACTGCTTTTATAGGAGGAGACAGAGATATTGATACGGCCGTTGAGCGGTTATCAAGGACACCAAAGGGAACAAGCGGGGTTTTTGTAGAAGCAACTCCCGAAGGGGAGCTAGGAAGAGGGGATACTTGCCATCGGCTTTTATCAAACGATTTTAACGGTTTTTTATCTTTTTTTGATATAGAAAGCGATGTTAAAGAAAAAGTCAGCGAAGATTTTTTTACAAAATTTTCAAATATATGGACAGGAAGAATAAGAACTGCAGATAGAGTTAATTGCATTGAAATTACTTTTCCAAGAGGAAGAACTGCTCAGGACAATTACAGCTTCACTGTTTCTTGCCAAGGATGGACAACAGTAAGCCGTCTTCTTGCTGAAAATTTACAAGTTAGAGCTACAGTTATTGACGATATTCCTTCTTCAGATAATACTATTATACCTTCTTTGGATATTCCAACCTGTTACACTTCTCAAGGTTTACCAATAGACGCAAGGGGGATAGGCGGTCTTTCAACGGAAGAAGAGGAAGATTTTCTGAAAATTACAGGAAAAGGATGCGCTGAAAAAAAACGTATCTTGTGCATTGAAAACTAATTTTTCCAAATGAAAATAATTATAATCGCAGCTGTTTCAAAAAATAACGTTATCGGAAAAGGAAGTAAAATTCCCTGGCATAGCAAGGAAGATTTTTCCCATTTTAAAGAAAAAACATTGAATAATGTTGTTTTAATGGGGAGAAAAACTTACGAGAGTATAGGCAAAGCCCTTCCAAGAAGGAAAAATATTGTGATAACGGGAGAAAAAAAATCTTTTTCCGATGCCGAAAGATACGATAGTTATAAAGAAGGACTAACTGGCGCCAAAGAATATGCAAAAAAAAATAATTGCGATATTTTTATTATTGGAGGGGGCTCAATATATAATCAAGCAATGGAAGACGCAGATTTCCTATATATATCCCACATGAAGAGCGATTTTGAAGGAGATGTTTTTTTCCCGGATTTTGAGAAAACAAAAAAATGGACAATTAAAAGCAAAGAAGAATTTAACGATTTTACTTTCATTGTTTGGGAAAGAAGATAATTTTAAATAAAGGGGTTGACTTTTTTTTAGGAATTTGTAATATATCTTTACCGTAGACAATAAGCTCCCTTAAAGGGGTAAGACTTATCGAGGTGGTGAATTTGCATTTATAATAATGTTTTCCACGCTGTCTATAGGGCAGCTTTTTAATTTTATGGCTTTAACAAAAGAACAAAAAAAAGAAAAACTAAAAGAACTGCAAGATAAGCTGAAAAAGCAAAAATCAGCGGTTTTTGTCGATATTGACGGATTAAAAAATAAAGACGTTCTGGTTTTAAGGGAAAAATTAAGAGAAAAATCAACTGATTTTGTGGTTTCAAAAAAAACTCTTACAAAAATGGCTTTTATAAAGAATGAGATTCCTCTTGATGAAACTCTTCTTAGCGGCCGACTTGGATTGATTTTTAATTACAACGATGAGTTCGGATTTGCGAAAGATATTTTTGATTTTTCCAAGGGAAATAAAAGTTTTAATATTCTTGGAGGATTGCTTGATAATGTTTGCATAAGCAAGGAAAAGGTTACTGATTTGGCACTGATGCCTTCAAGAGAAGTTCTTTACGGATCGCTTCTTTCATGTTTAAACGCTCCTATTGTAAATTTCCTTAGTGTTTGCCAGGGCAGTACAAAAGGTCTTATAAATGCATTAAAACAAATTAAATAATAAATTTTAAAAAATAATATAAAATATTATGGCCGAAGAAAACAAAAACACATCTGCCGCTGAAGAAAAAGCGGAAAAAGAGACAGTAGAAGTTCCTAAAAAGTTTAAAGGAATCGTTGAAGAGATAGAAAAAATGTCCGTGCTTGACCTTTCAGAGCTTGTAAAAGTTCTTGAGAAAAAATTTGGAGTTTCAGCAGCTCCTCAAATGATGGCGATGCCTTCCGTGGCAGCAGGAGCTCCGGGAGCTTCCGCAGAAGCGGAAGAGAAGAGTTCTTTTAACGTAGAGCTTTCAGCACCTGGAGAAAAAAAGCTTGAAGTTATAAAGCTCATAAGAGACATGCTTGGAAAGGGATTAAAAGAAGCAAAGGATTTTGTTGATGCCTCTTCAGGCGCTCCTCAGATGATAAAAGAAGGAGCTACAAAAGAAGAAGCGCAGGATATTAAGAAAAAAGTAGAAGAAGCCGGAGGAAAAGTGGAATTAAAATAATTTTACTCTCTTTTGAAAAAGCGCCCTTTAAACGGGCGCTTTTTTTATTTTAATTAAATTTTTTAAATTCCAATTTTGTAAATCTTGTTTTCGCTAAGAATAAAGATGCTTTCCTTATCTTCTAAGATTTGGATGTCTTTTAGTTTATTGAATTGTTCGCTCTTAATTTGCTTTATCAGATTACCTTCTTTATCAAGTACGATTATCCTTTGCCCCTTCGGGTATAAAAGGTAAATAAAAGAATGATTAAAGCTTGTTTTAATATCGGTTATTCCTTCCGGTAATTCTATGCTTTTTTGGTATTCTCCTTCATAATAAAGGTCCAAGGTATTTTCTTTACTTAAAAGCCAAATTGAACCGTCAATTGCAAAAGAAAGACAGGTTTGATTTTCTTTTTTCTGCTTGAACCAGCTTGTCATATCGTTGTTTGCAAAAGAGTATTTAAAAATTTGGCAGTTATTTTTGCTCATAAAATAAAGATTTGAGCCGTAAAAATTAATTAGGTCGAATTCTTCCTCAATTTTTACTTCTTCCTCTTTGAGAGAGAAAAATCCTTTTTCTTTTGATATAAAAAAGACAGTATCTTTTCCTTTTGAAGCGGAAAGGAATTCGCCCGGAATATTTAATTTTTCCTGATTGCCTGTTTTAATTTCATAGATACTATCTGGAAAGGAAAGAGCAAATATTCTTTCTCCTAAAACAATTATTTTTTCAGCTTCGCTGTTTAATTGAAAAAGGGGAGTTAAATCATTTTTGTATTCAGTTTTTTCCAAATGGAAAAGAATTGATTCCTCTTCTAATGTTTCTAAAATGGGAATAAATTCCTCTTTCTTGTCTGTTTTTTCTTTTTTAAAAATCAAAAAGCCGAAGAAAAGAAGAATAAGAAGAAACCCGATTATTAAAAAGTTTTTCCTGATTTCTGTTTTTTTCGGCGCTATTGCCGTTTTTACTTTTTCTTGGAAAGAAAATTCTCTAGGCAGGGAGTTTTCTTCATTAAGGGAAAAAAGAAGGCACATTCCTGATATTTTTGATCCTTCTTTCTCGGTAAAAAGCTCCTTTTGAAAAACATTTTTCAGATTTTTCTCATCATACTCTTTAAGATTTGCAATTTTTGATAAAATTTCTTTTTCTTTAAGGAAAAAATAAACTTCATTTGAAACGACCATAAGAATATCAAGTGGGGCTAATTTTCCCGAAACAATGTTAAAAAAAACTTTCAAAGGATAAGGATCCATCTCTTCTTTTTCCAGCTCCTTGCCTATATCGGTGAATTTTCCAAATCGGAGAAGCAAAATTTTAAAATTCCCGGTTTTGGTAAAATTAAGATCAAGCCCTTTTATTGAAAAAATTCCGAATGAAAAATTTCCCATCCACCTGACATTTTCCTTTTTAACCTCTTCGGCCAAAAATTCATTTGCTTTTTTTAGAGTTTCAGGAAGAACTTTTTCCAAAGATCCGAGAGTAGTATTATGATAGAATTTTTCTTTTATTGCCCTAAAAAGCCGTTCTAAAAGGTTGCTATTATCAGTTCTTGTTTCTCCTAAAACATACAATGACCCCATTTTTTTTTCGGACGGATTTTTCGGTTCATAAAGAAATGCTTTAAAATTCTTTCCTTCTTCATTTTTCGGATTAAAGTAGTATTCAAAAATTTGCATGGTTGAATTTGCTTTAGAATAGTTTTTTCTATTATACACTTCGGGGGAATATAAATCAAATTGTGAAAAACTTTTTTATTGTAAGGGGACCAAGAATATGCTAAAATTGAGGCATGAAAATCAAAGAAATTGAAAATTCTATCGTTTCTGAAGTAAAAAAGGCATTGAAAAAACCCGATTTGAATGTTGTCTTGGAGCATCCTTCAAATCCAAAGTTTGGCGATTTTGCCGTTTGTCTTTTTCCTTTTGTAAAAGAAACTGGAAAATCTCCTCAAGATATAGGGGATGTCCTAATTAAAGAGCTTCAATCTCTTGATTTTATTGAAAAAGCCACAGTACTTTTTCCTTATTTAAATATTGAAATAAAGAAAGATTTTTTTATAAAATCAGCTATTAATGAGGCGGGGACAATAAGAAAGTCGGAAAAAAAGGAAAAAGTTTTGATTGAATATATAGCTCCCAATACAAACAAACCGCTTCATTTGGGCCACCTTAGAAACGGTTTTTTTGGAACAGCTGTTTCTAATATTTTTAAAGCAACGGGTAAAAAAGTGGTAAGAGTTAATCTTGTTAATGATAGGGGAGAGCATATTTGCAAAAGCATGCTGGCTTATAAGAAATGGGGAGAAGGGAAAACGCCAAACGAAGAAGGAATAAAAGGAGATCATTTTGTCGGCAATTTTTATGTTAAATACAGCAATGAAGAAAAGAAAAATCCTCTTCTTAAAGAAGAAGTTCATAAAATGCTTGTTTTATGGGAACAGGGAGACAAGGAAACAATTTCTCTTTGGAAAAAAATGAATTCTTGGGTTTATGACGGATTTAAAAAAACTTACAATGATTTTGGATTTGAATTTGACTTTGTTTACTATGAAAGCAAGCTTTACAATATTGGAAAAGAAATTGTTAAAAAAGCAGCAGAAAAAGGAGTTTTTTATTACGGAGAAGAAGGAGATATACTTTTTGACCTTCCGGAAGAAAAATTCGGGCTTGATAAAAACGGCAAGAGAAGAAAAATCACTCTTCTTCGAAAAGACAAAACAAACCTTTATATTACTCAAGATATCGGTGTTGCCGTTAAAAAAATGGAAGACCATAATTTTGACAAGTCAATATATATTACAAGTATGGAACAGGTTTATCATTTTCAATGTCTTTTTGAAATATTAAAAGTTTTAAAATATAAATGGGTAGAAAAACTCTATCATCTTCCCTACGCTATGGTTTTTCTTCCTGAAGGGAAGATGAAATCAAGAGAAGGAAAAGTTGTTGATGCCGATAATCTGCTCTATGAAGTTAAAGAAAATGCCAAAAAAGAAATTATTCTGCGTTATGGCAAAATTAAAGATTTAGAAGAAAGAGCTCTTAAAATTGCTCTTGGAGCAATTAAATTCCAGCTTCTTTTTATTCATCCTTGCCAAGACATATATTTTGACCCTGAAAAATCAGTTTCTTTTGAAGGGGCGACAGGGCCTTACTGCCAGTACTCTTATGCAAGAGCAAAAAGTATCATAAGGAAATCGGGCAGAAAAAAAATAAAAAAAAATGTTAATTTTTCTGTTCTTAAAGAAGAGGAAGAGATTGTTCTTGTAAGAAAAATTATATGTTTTGATAGGGAAATAAAAATAGCTATGGAAACTTTTAACCCGTCTAAAATAGCCAATTACTTATATGAGCTTTCTAAAGATTTAAACAGATTTTATGCCAAGCACTCTGTTCTAAATAGCGATAAAGAAACAGAAGAAGCAAGAATTGCCTTAATTTTTGCAGTTTCTTTGGTTTTGGAAAAAGGGTTTGGAATTTTAGGCATTCCTCTCCTTGAGGAAATGTAAGTAATAAAATGGAAATAAAAAAAGAACTTTTAAAGATAAAGGAAGAAATAATTGATTTTAAAGATTCACCTCTTTATAAGGAAAGAAAAGATAATAATTTTTTTCCCGTAATAGGGGAAGGAAATCATTTTGCCAAAATTATGTTTGTCGGAGAAGCCCCAGGAAGAAATGAAGCCAAGACCGGCAGGCCTTTTTGCGGGCAGGCGGGAAGAGTTCTTAATAATCTTCTTATTTCTTCGGGAATAAAAAGAGAGGATGTTTATATCACAAATATTGTAAAGGACAGGCCTCCAAACAATAGAGACCCTCTTCCTATTGAGATTAAAGCTTATGCTCCTTTTTTGGACAGGCAAATAGAGATTATAAAGCCAAAAGTAATTGTTTCTCTTGGGCGGCATTCCATGAATTATTTTTTTGAGAAATACAAAATAGAAAAAGAGTCGATTAGCGTTTGCAGAGGAAAGGTTTTTAATCTTGGTGAAATGGATTTTATTCCTCTTTATCATCCGGCGGTTGCCGTTTACAATGTTCATAAGCTTGATATTTTAAAAGAAGATTTTAAAATTTTGAAAAAATATTATGAACAATAAAGATACAAGTTGCATATTTTGTAAAATTGTAAAAGGAGAGTTTGATTCTGTAAAAATTTGGGAAAACAAAGATTTTCTGGCTATTCTTGATGTAAATCCGAATACAAAAGGAATGACCCTTGTTTTGCCCAAAAAGCATTATGATTCCTATATTTTCAATATGGAAAAAGAAACTTTAAACGAATTTATAGCATCTGCAAAAACGGTTGCCAAGATTCTTGAAAGGTATTTTAAAATAAAAAGAGTGGCCTTAGTTGCAGAAGGGATGGGAGTAAATCATGCTCATTTTAAGCTTTATCCTCTTCATGGCATAACCGATGATTTTAAAGAGATGTGGGCGAAAGAAAAGATATATTTTGAAAAATATCAAGGATACATTTCAACTCAGCTCGGAGAAAAAAAGGAAATGTCAGAGCTAGAAAGCTTGGCAAAGGAAATTAGGAAACTTGGAAACTAGAAGGGCTCTTTTACTTGACATATTTATTTTAAAGTGTTAGAATATGCAGCATGAAACATATTCTAACAATATCAATATTTTTGTTTTTCTTTTTTCCTGCTTTTGTTTTTGGTATTTCAGGAACTATTTCTTCAAGCGCAAATGTGGTAAAGGTAGGAGAAAATTTTACAATTACTGTAAAAGGTTATAACGACATGGGGATAACCTGGCTTGGAGTTTATGGGAGAAACGATAAACAAACAGTAGATGTTAAGGGAAAGCCGTCTGAAGCAAGCAAATCTTGGATTTTTCAAAAAAATACTCCGGGAACATACAAGTATTGCGGAAGCGTTGCCGGATGCACGGTTCCATCAGCAAGTTGTGTATCAAGGCCGATGCCGGGAACTTTCAATACTAATCCACAATGCATAGAAGTGGAGGTTTCTTCTGCTTCTTCAAACGATTTGACTGTTTCTTGTTATTCTTCTCCTTCTACGGCCAAAGTTAACGAGACGGTAAACTTTATTTCTTCCGTTTCGGGAGCATCAGGATCTTATTCTTATTCTTGGTCGGGAAATTGTTCAGGAACGTCAAATAGTTGTTCTAAAAGTTTTTCTTCTACGGGAAACTATTCTGTTACTCTTAGTGTTCAATCAGAAAATCAGTCAAAAACAGCAACTTGTTTTGTTAATGTAATAGATAACGGAAGTACAAGTGCAAGCGCAAAAGGAACTCTTAATGTCAGCCCTCTTTCTGTTTTTGTAAATGATATAATAACGATAACCGTTGAAGGTGAAGACAATGGAGGTCTTGTTTCAGTTGGAGCGCATTTTAAGGGTTTTTGGAATGTTAAAAATGTTTCCGGAACAAATGCAAAAGAGGTATGGCAAATAGAGGAAAGCGTTCCCGGAACATATAAATATTGCGCATTTGTTAAAGGAAAAAGCCAAAGCGGTTCTGTTGAAACGTCTCCTTATTGCATGGATGTAGTTGTTTTATCAAAGAAAAAAGCGCCCGTAGTTGTAAACGAATGTTCGTTTATAGGGGAATCAAGGTGTTATGGAGCCGGATATGTTACAAAATGCACAAGCCAAAACGGAGTTTTAAAATGGTCTACTCCTGTTTCTTGCACGGGAGATACTTCCTATGGATATGGGACTTGCAACTCTGATGAAAAGCCGGCCTGGTACTGTGATAACGGAACTTGTAAATATAACTGTATTTATGATGAGGATAAGAATGAAGATAGCTGCCAAATTATAGATGAAAATCCATTATCAATATCCATTCTTGCAAGAAAAGACAAAGAAGGAGATTTTAAACAAGAACTTGAAGTTGAAAATGAAAATAAAATAGATTTTTTAGCTGTTGTCAAAAATATTAGCGACCAACAAATTGATGATGTTTCTATTGTCATATCTCCGCAGAAAGGAGTGAATTTTTCAAATTACAAGGAAGAAATTAAAATCATATTAGGAGGCCAAAAATCGGAAACATTTCTTTTTTACGGTGAAATTACAAATAGCGAGGAAGAAGAATTTATTGTTGAAGCAAAAGTGCAAGGGGGAGATTTTAAAGATTTTTCGGAAGTTAAATTAATAAGAAAGAACAATGGATTTTCTCTTGCCGCTATCGGGCCTGCAATGAGCGGACTCTTTAAAAAATGGTATTTCTGGCTTATTTTCCTGATTATCATGTTCTTACTTTTCTACTTCTTTAGAAGAAAAAGACAAGTATAAAAGAAAATAATTATTTTGTATTGTTAAAGAGAAGCAAGATTATTCTTGCTTCTTTTGTTTGTAAAATTATCTTGCCAAAAAAATATGCCGTGTTAAAATAAAACAATGATTGGCAAGATATTTATAGCAATTTTTATCTTTATAGCGCTCTTTAGTGCTGTCGTTCTTGCTATTTTATCTTATCATTTTAAAAAGTTTAAAATGCCCTTTGACCCAATCGCAAAAAAAGCCCTAAAGGGTTATTTTTTTACAGAAATATTTCTTCTGATTCTGAGCTTTATTTTTTTAATATTTACTATAAAATGATTAATGTTAATCCAAATGAGAAAATACTTTTGATAAAAAGAAGGCATTCGTTTGTTCTTTTTGCTGAACTTTTTCCTTTTATTCTCCTTTTTTTATTAACTGTTTTCGGAATGTTATTTCTTCTTCTTTATCAAAACGAAGAAGGACTTAGAGATTTTTTAGGGAAAATTCCTTTTTTATATTCCTTTTCAATAAATCTTTATCTTGCCTCTTTCTTTGTTTTATCTATTATTCTTATCGTAATCTTGCATTTTATTTTTATCGTTTTTGCTCATTATTACCTTGATTGCTGGATTATTACAAGCGAAAGGACAATACATACGGAATTGAGAAGTTTGTTTAGCAGATTTTATTCAAGCGTTTCCCATAACAGAATTCAGGATGTTACCGTTGATATTCATGGAATTTTCCCGATGATTTTTAAATATGGCGATTTAAAAATTCAGACAGCAGGAGCGTTTGGAAATTTTGTTTTTCGGCAAATTCCCGATCCTTACAAGACAAAAGATATTCTTCTTGGCGCTTTTAAACCGGAAGAGAAAAGAGATAAAGTGGTAATTTAAATTTATGGAAAAGATTGGCGACATTATATCAAAATTAAAAAGTAAAAAATTAAAAAGAAATAATCCCGCTGCTTTTATTTTCGAAGACCGCAAAAAGAGAAATGATCAATTTATTCTAAGGCGGTTTTCAAAAAGAAGTATCGGAAAAAAATATGAGAAATAAAGTTTTGATTTTTTCTCTTTTGGGAATTGTAGCTGCAATGGCGTTTGTTTTCTTCGCATTTTCCTATTTTGCCTCTGTGCCGGCTACGCCTATTTCATCGCAGGAAATTGCCAAAGAATGGGTTGAGAATAACGCTTTGACGTATCTTTTTGACGGTTTTGATCTTCAATTAAAAGATGCGAGAATTCTTGATTGTCCGACCTGTCTTGAATTTACCTATTCGTTTTTTTCAACTTCATCTGGCTACGGAGATAGAACAGAGCAATTTACAGCTCAAGTTATAACTCCCCACGATATAGTAATTACGGTTGAAGATGGAATCGTAATTAAAGCCATAACTGACGGAGTTTTTTCTGAAATTGATAACATGATGATTTCAAATGAAGAGGCCCTTGAAACAGAAATGATGAAAGTTCTTGTCTTTTTTGGAAAAACAGGAGAAGAGGAGATACCTTTTCCAGTAGAAAGAGAACTGCCGAAAACAGAGGGAGTTGCAATGGCATCTCTTCTTGCCTTGCTTGAAGGTCCAACAGAAGAAGAAGTAAATGAGGGATATTTTACATTGATTAATCCCGGTGTTATTGTCCAGGGAATAGTTATTAGAGACGGAGTTGCAGAAGTGGATTTTAATAGCCGTCTTAATGAAGTTGCCGGATCAGCCACGGTTTTATTTATCCGTCTTCAAATAGAAGAAACTTTGAAGCAGTTTGAAACCATAGATGAAGTTATAATATCAATTGACAAAGAAACGGAGGATATTCTTCAACCTTAATCGTTGAATTTTTAAATGGATTTTTTTAAAAGAATTATCTTTTTTTTCGGTTTTTTGTTTCTTTTTATTTTTCCTTTTAAAAATGAAGATATCAGAGTCATAGAAATAGGGGAAGAAGAATTTGTTGTTGAAATAAGTAGAACAGAAAAAGAAAAAAGAAAAGGATTGTCAAAAAGGGAAAACTTAAAAGAGGGGCATGGGATGCTTTTCCTTTATAAAGAAGAGGGGAATTTTACCTATCAAACAATGGAAATGCTTTTTCCTATTGATATTGTTTTTATCAATAAAAAAGAGGTTGTTGAAGTTTTCAGAGATGTTTTGCCCGGAAACGTCGTGGAGGCGACAAAAAAGGCAGATGCTGTTTTTGAAACTACTGCTAACAGCAAAGTTAACGAGGGGGATACGGTTTTATATTGAATTTTTCTTAAAAAAAAGATATAATCCTAGAATGAAGAAAATAAAGAAAATCAGAAATGCCAAGAAAATGATTTTGCCAAGCACGGTTATTATCGCTTCTTATTATATCTCTTTTATTTTTTTACTTGGCGTTGTTCTTGGTTATTTAAGCACGGAGAAATTTTGCAAAAAATACATATATTCCGGAAAAATAAGCTCAATTTATTTTAATTTTGGCTCTTGGCAGGTTCATTTTCATCATTGGCTCGTAGGGCTTTCTGCCCTTTTTTTCTTATGGATTTTCGGAATATATTATCTTATTCCCCAGATGTTTATAGGGGCTATTAACGGGGTTATAATCCACGATCTTCATACGGATAAAAAATGGCACAGAGTTTTTTATAAAAAAACATAATGAGCTTGAAACAAAAAAGAAAAAGCGTAGAAAGAATGGTAAATGTGAATGTTCCTTTATTTTTTGAAGACGAAAATTTATCCGACATTCGAAAGAATTTTTTAAAGAACATTAAAAAATTTGAGACAATTAATTATGTCTATATTATAGACAGGCAAAACAGATTGAAGGGAGTTATTTCTATAAAAGATGTTTTAAACAGAGAGATAGATTGCTTTGCAAAAGATATAATGGAAAAAGAGGTTGTAAAGGGAAGGAGGGGAACAGACAGGGAAAGAGTGGTTTCTTTGGCAATTAAACACAATCTAAAAGCTATTCCGGTTGTTGATAAAAACGATGTTTTTTTGGGAGTAGTAACGTCAGACACTATATTAAATATTTTACAAGAAGAAAGTTCTGAAGATATTTTTCTTGCAGGAGGTTTTTTAGTTGACAAGTCGGTAAAGGAAATTGAAAGCGCTACAGCAAGAAAGCTTGTTCTTTTTAGGTCTCCTTGGCTTTTTGTCGGGCTTTTAGGGGGAATAATTGCTGCTCGGATTATTGGCGCTTTTGAAAGTACAATAAGCTCTCTTATTGCCCTTACCTTTTTTATTCCTATTATTGTTTATCTTTCCGATGCAGTTTCAACCCAGAGCGCTACTATTTTTATCAGGAGGATGGCTTTCAGTAATAACAAAAATTCTGTATTTAATTATTTTATAAGGGAGCTTAAAGTGGGAACAATGCTTGGAATGATGCTTGGTTTTGTCCTTTCTTTTGTTTCTTATTTAGGATTGAATGATATTAGAATTGCCTTTATTCTTTTGTTCTCTGTTTTCTTAGGAGTCCTTTTTTCCGTTTTTTTTGCAATAATGATACCTCTTTTGCTTTTAAAAATGAAAAAAGATCCGGCAATGGGAACGAATCCTCTTGCAACAATTATTAGCGATATCTTGAGCATTACTGTTTATTTGTTTATCGCAAAAGCCCTTCTTTACTATTTTTAAATTCATTCTTAATTTTATGATTTTTGATAAAAAAACCAAAATAGTTGCCACGGTCGGTCCATCTACAGATACGCCGGAATTATTAAGGTCCCTTATTAGTGCGGGAGTAAACGTTTTTCGCTTTAATACCAAGCACAATGAAATATCTTGGCATAACCAAAGGATAAAGAGAGCCCAAAAAGCAGCGACGGAATTGAAAAAAAATATTGCTATTCTTATAGACTTGCAAGGTCCTGAAATTCGTATTGAAACAAGAGAAAAAGGAGAAATTAAAGTGGAAAAAGGGGATTTGATTACAATAGGAGAGAATTTTAATTCCAGAGATATTTCTCTTGCTTTGTCAAATAAATCTGTTTTTGAATCTCTTTCAAAAAAAGACATACTTCTTATTGACGATGGCTTTATTGAGTTTGTTGTAATGAATAAAAAGAAAGACAGAATTATTGCAGAAGTTATAGAGGGGGGAGTTATTAAGGATAAAAAAAGCTTGAATCTTCCAAGTAAGAATTTAAATCTTTCTTCTTTAATTGAAAACGACCTCAAAAGCCTTGATATGATCGCAAAAGAGAAAATTGACTATGTTGCTCTTTCTTTTGTGAGAAATAAAAAAGATATAGAAGTTTTAAGAAGGGAAATGGAAAAAAGAAAAATCAACGCTGAAATTGTTTCAAAGATAGAAAACAAACAGGCAATAGATAATTTAGAAGAAATCATTGAATATTCAGATGCCGTAATGGTTGCAAGAGGGGATTTGGGAATAGAAGTTCCAATTGAACGCTTGGCATATCTTCAAAGAAAAATCGTATATAAATGCATGGAGGCGAGAAAGCCTGTCATAATAGCAACTCAAATGCTTTATTCAATGATAAAAAACCCGCGTCCGACAAGAGCCGAGGCGACCGATGTTGCAAATGCCGTTTTTAACAGGGCTGATGCGGTTATGCTTTCCGAAGAAACGGCCATAGGCCAATATCCTATAAGAGCCGTTGAAACAATGGCAAAGATCTTGAAATTCAATGAAAAGAAAACGGGGTTTTCTACTCTTTCATTCAAACTCAGGACAACAACAGAACTTACAATTAGCGCAGTTGTTTCCATATTGAAGGCAAGGCCTGAACTGGATATTGTTGTTGTTTTTACTGAAAGTGGCTATACTGCAAGAGTTCTTTCCAGTTTTCGACCTAAAACAAAAATTATCGCTCTTACTAATAATCGAAAAACAGCCGAAAAGCTCTCTTTATCCTGCGGAGTTGAGCCGTTTTTTGTCTCTTTTGATCTTGCCTCTCCGGAAGCGATAAAAAATACAGCTGAAAAATTAAGAAAAGAAAAACTTATTGCCAAAGGAAAAAAACTGCTTATTGTAAGCGGAGAGCATAAAGGAAGAAAAGATATTATTAATTCATTCTCCTTTATCAGAATCTAAGTTTTAATTAATTTTTATGTCTTCTCCAAAGCCAAAAACCTTCCATTTTAAGGGATATAAATTCAATGCTAAAGATTTGAAGATTTCTTTTTATTACAGAATTGAATTTTTAAACAGAAAGCCCTTAAATTTCAAAGAAGTTATTCTCTTGCCTTCTAAGATTTTTGGCGTTTCTCAAAAATCTCTTGAAAACTTTTTAGAACCTCTTTCTATTATACTTGGAATAAGCTATTACAAGCTTTATTGTCCTTCAAAGATAAAGCTTTCTTTCTCCCTTTCTAAAGAACAGGCCGATTTTTGGAATACTGTTTATAGAAAGGGCCTTGGAGAGTTTTTGTATAAAAACAAGATAAATCCAAATAAGATAGCTAAGTTTCCATATTCTAAAAAAACTAAAAAACCCCTCAGAATTGAAAAGAAAGAAAGGGCTCTTATTGGAATTGGGGGAGGGAAAGATTCAATTGTTGCCTCTGAGATTCTAAGGGGATTTCCTTCTGTTTCTTTTTATGTTCAAACAGAAGGAAAAAATATCGTTCTGGAAAAAGTAGTTAAAAAAATTGGAAATCCTTCTCTTAAAGCAGTCAGAATTCTTGATCCTAAAATTTTTCAAAATCATGAAGGAGGATATAACGGCCATATTCCAATTTCAGCCGTTTTCGCTTTTATCGGACTTCTTCTGGCTTTTCTTTATAATTTTAGATACGTTATTGTTGGCAATGAAAAAAGCAGCAATTTTGGAAACGTTTCTTACTGTAATGAGAATATAAATCACCAATGGAGCAAGTCCAAAGAATTTGAAAAGATGTTTCAGGATTATAGTAAAAAATTCATTACTCCTGATATTGTCTATTTCTCTATTCTAAGGCCTTTTTATGAAATAAAAATTGCCAAGATTTTTGCAAAATATAAAAAATATTTTCCTCTTTTTACAAGCTGTAATAATTCTTTTAAAGTTTTCAAAAAAAGAGGAAATTCTCTTTGGTGCGGCAATTGTCCAAAGTGCGCTTTTGTTTTTTTGATTCTTTCTCCTTTTCTTTCAAAAATTGATTTGTATAAAATATTTAAAAAAAATCTTTTAGAAGAAGATAAATTATTTTCGACTTTTAAAGATATTTTGGGGTTTGGAAATATGAAGCCCTTTGATTGTGTTGGGACTTTTGAAGAAGCAAGAGCCGCTTTTTTTCTTTCAAGTAAGAAATATAAAAATAGTCCTGTAGTGCAGAAATTTCTTCCTTTAATTAAAAATTCAGAAAAGCTTGTAGAAAAAGTATTTGAAACAAGAGATACAGAAACGATTCCCGATTTTTTCAGAATTTACGGAAAAGATAAAGTGTGCATTATAGGATACGGCAAAGAAGGGAAATCAGCAGAAAGATATATTAAAAAATTTCATCCCAATATAAATGTGGGAATTCTTGATATGCAGTTTGATAAAAATTATCTCCAAAAACAGAAGAAATACGATTTGGCAATAAAAACACCAGGAATTCCAAAAGAAAAAATAAAGATTCCTTATACAACCGCCGTAAATATCTTCTTTTCTAAAAATAGAAACTATACAATAGGAATAACCGGGACAAAGGGGAAAAGCACGACTTCTTCTCTTATATTCCAAATTTTAAAAGAAAGCGGCAGAAAAGTCCGTCTTATCGGGAATATAGGCAATCCGGTTCTTGATGTTTTTTCTTCAAAAATTGATCCAAAGGAGATTTTTGTTATTGAACTTTCAAGCTATATGCTTTCTGATATTAATTATTCTCCCAATCTTGCTTTGTTTTTAAATTTCTTTCCAGAGCATATGGATTATCATGGAAAAATTGAGAATTATTACAATGCCAAAATGAATATTTTTAAATTTCAAAAAGAAGGAGATTTGTCTCTTCTTTTTCCTTTTAAGGAAAAAGATATTTCTTTGAATCATAAATTCCCTTCTTTTGCAGTTCATAATAAATATAATATTAAGGCGGCAATAAAAGCAGCCAAACTTCTTAAAATTCCTTTGGCAGTAATAAAGAAGGGGATTGAAAATTTTAAGCCATTGAAGCACAGGTTGGAACCGATCGGCATTTATAATGAAATAGAATTTTACGACGATGCCGCATCCACTACTCCTCAGTCGACAATAATGGCAATCGAAACGCTAAAAAAAGTTGATACAATTTTTTTAGGCGGACAGGACCGTGGATATGATTTTTTAAAGCTTGAAAAAACTCTCAGAAAGTATAAGATAAAAAACGTAGTTCTTTTTCCTGACAGCGGGAAAAGAATTCTTTCTTCTTTTTTGGGTTTTAATATTTTGAAAACAAAGAACATGGAAGAGGCAGTAAGGTTTGCTTACAAAAATACAAAAAAAGGAAAAATTTGTCTTCTTTCTTCTGCATCACCGAGCTATTCTCTTTGGAAAAACTTTTCAGAAAAAGGGGACTTATTCCAAAAATTGGTTAAAAAATATTCAAAAAAATATGGAAAAAGAAAAAAATAACAATCCTGAAGAAGTATTAGAGAAAGAACACGCAAAACACATTAAATATATTTCCCCCTTGAGGATTTCAAGAATAGTGAGCGAATTTATTGAAGGATTTAATTTTTTAAACCGTTACGATAAAACGGTTACTTTTTTCGGTTCTTCTAGAGTTAAGCCCTCTCATAAATACTATAAAGAAGCGTTTTTGCTTTCAAGGGAACTTTCAAAAAGGGGATATACAATTGTAACTGGAGCAGGACTTGGAATTATGGAGGCGGCAAACAAGGGAGCACATGAAGCTGGGGGAGAATCTTTGGGAATGAATATAAATCTTCCTAAAGAACAAGGGATAAATAAATATGTAAAACAATCTGTTTCTTTCAGGTATTTCTTTATAAGAAAAGTAATGCTAACTTTTGCTTCTCAGGCGTATATATTTTTTCCCGGGGGCTTTGGAACTCTTGATGAGTTTTTCGAAGTTGTGACGCTTATTCAAACCGGCAAAGTAAAAAATATTCCCATAATTCTTCTTCATAAAAGCTATTGGGAGCCACTTTTATCTTTTATTGACGAGATTATCTATAAAAGGAACAGATCAATAGATAAAAAAGATACAAAAATTTATCATCTTGCAAAAGATACAAAGGAAGCATTAACCTTTTTGGAAAAACATTATGCGCAGTAGACAAACCGTTTGGATTTCTTATTCTGCTCTTTCAGATTTTGAAAAATGCAAAAGAGCTTATTATTATAAACATCTTTATAGAAACCCGAAAAATAATAACAGAATTCAAGTCGTTAGCCCTTATTTATCATTAGGGACAGTTGTTCATGAAACAATTGAAGCTCTTGCTTCTTTTTCTCCTAAAAAAAGAAAAGAAATTTCTCTTTTTCAGAGATATGAAGAAATATGGGAAAATTACAAGGGAAAAAAGGGCGGATTTATTTCCGAAGACCAGGAAAAGAAATTTAAAGAAAGAGGAGAGGAAATGCTAAAGAGAGCGGAAAATTCTAATTTGATAAAAAATCAAGCCCTTGATACCAATAATGTTTTTCCCAAACTTTCTCTTTTTGAAAACATAGAGCTTGTCGGAAGTATTGATTGGATTGAAATTCTTCCTTCAGGAGAACTTCATATAGTTGATTTTAAAACTGGCAAAAACGATGAAAGCAATAATTCTCTCCAGCTTCCAATATATGTTCTCCTTGCTAGGAATAATTTTGATAAAAACGCAAAAAAGGCCAGTTATTTCTATTTAGACAGGGACGAAAGTCCGGTTTTCCAGGAAATGGGCCCTCTTAATTTTTATCTTGAAGAAATTAAAGAAAAATCACAAAGGATTTTGAGTGCGATAAAAAATAATGACTTTGCTTGTTCTTCGGGATACAAGAATTGTTTTCATTGCAGGGAATTTGACGCTGTTTTTTCCGGGGCCGCGGAATATGTCGGATTTGACGACAAAATGAGAAAAGAACTTTACTATATTGTAAAGCAGGAAAACGTTATGGAAAGAATTTCGGGAGGAACTTTTTTAAATGAATTTCAAAGGGGTATTTTTGAAATGCGCATAGACGGTAAAGAAACAAAAGAGATAAGTTTAGCGCTTAAAAGTTCGCCTTCCATTATAGAAGACGAAGTTGTTAAAATTAAAGAAAGATTGAAAGAAAATTTAAGCAATAAAGAATTAAAGGCCTTCATTAGAAAAATGGGAGGATGAAACTATGCCGATTATTCATCTTAACGAAGATAATTTTAAAAAGGAGGTTTTGGAAAATGAAAAACCTGTTTTGGTTTGCTTTTCAAGGCCTGGATGTCCCGCTTGCTCTGCTATTATTCCTATTCTTGAGGAAGTGAGCAAAGAATGGAAGGTTGGAATTATTGATATTTATGAAAGTCCGAAAAAAGCAGAAGATTACGACATACCGGCCGTTCCTACATTGATTATATTTAAAAAAGGAAAGCCGGCAGAAAAAGCAGTCGGTTTACGGCCAAAAGAGCTCTTAATCAGTAAGCTTGCAGAAAATTAATTATGGCAAAAATTGAAGTTGAATACAGGGGATATTTAAGTGAAAAAAAATTTAAATCCCTTCAAAAACTTTTTAAAAAAGAAGCTCAGCCGATTATTTTCGATAAGAGATATAAGGTTAAAGGATTTAATAATCATTCCGTTATAATCGCTTCTGGATGGAATCCTGGAAGATCAACTGATTTTATCGCTGTCCAAATCGCAAAAGATCTTGATATAAAAGACATAATCATACTTGGAAAACCTGATTATATTTATGATAAAGACCCTGAAAAGCATAAAGATGCCCTTCCGATTTTAGAAATGAAGTGGAAAAACTATTTAAAGACAGTTCCTTTAAAATGGACTCCTGGACTTTGTCTTCCGGTTGACCCTTTGGCAGCCCGTCTTGCCAAAAAAGAAAAGAAAAAAGTAATAGTTGCAAATGGGAAGGATTTAAATAACTTGAAAAATATCTTAAAAGGAAAGGATTTTAAAGGTACTACTTTATTTTTTTAACCGTTAAAAAAGAGAGTTATTTTTTTTAAAAGGCCAAGCGGCCTTGATTTTTTTTGAAAAAAGTATATCATTCTCTTAAGAATGAATAATTCTTTTGGGGACCCCCCTATGCAAGAATTGTTTGTTTTTTTAATTTTAGAAATTTTTAATATTATTTTATATGCAAGAAGATTCATTATCTAAAATAATGGAAGCCGAAGAGGTTTCAGAAAAAGAGATTGAAGATTATCAAAAAGAACTTCAAAAAAGAAAAGAAGATCGTATTTGTTTTTGGGAGGAAAAAATTGCCAAAACAAAAAAAGAGGACGAAGAAAAGAGAAGTAATTTAAAAAAAGACCTTCAATCGGAATTTGCAAATATAGACAAAGAAATTGAAAATAAGCGCACTGGTCAATTTGAAGAATTGAAAAATAAGGCAAGAAAAAACTTTGACTTGCTTCTAACTAAGTTCAAAAGAGAAATCTTATGAATATTCCCGTAAAGAAAATAGAGATTATTATAGAAAAAGGAAAGAAGGAAATTTTGCTTGAAGAAATCCAAAAACTTGGAACTGTTGAAGTAATCTCTGGCAAGAATTCATCTTCCGGTTCTGCAACTTCATTGCCAAAATACTCTGAACTTAAATTTGCAAAAAGCTTTCTTGATCAGTTTAAACCAAAGAAAGGGCTTGTCTCTGGTCTTTTAAATGAAAGGCCTCTTTTGCATTTATCTGAAATAGAAAGTTTATCTTTTGATTTAGAAATAGAAAAAGTTGTAAAAAGATGTAAAGAAATTGAAGAACGTTTAAATTCCTTAAAATCAATCCAAAAGGAATTAGAAAAAGAAATAAAAACATTAGATAAAGTAAAAGATCTTTCTATTTCATCTTCGCTAAAGATGAAAAAATATCTTTGTACCGTTGGCGTCTTTTCCAAGAAGGAAAAAGATAATTTTCTTAAAGAAATAAAAGGAAAAATTTTTAGCATTCAATTTACAGAGGATAATTATTTTTCCTTGGTCTTTTCCAAAGAAGATGAGAGTTTTTTCAGAAATGCTTTTGAAAAATACAAAGTAAGGGAAGAGAATATTTTTTGGAACATTTCTCCTTATAAATATTTAAAACAAAAAGAAAAAGAGCTTGAGACCATAATAATTGAAGGGGATATTGAAAAGAAAGAAGCCGAAAAAATGGCTGTTTTTCTTCCTAAAATAGAAGCATTGATCGATTTTTATTCCTGGGAGATTGAAAAATTAGGATCAATGTCATTTGGCATTGAAACAATGAGATTTTTCAGAATAGAGGCCTTTACAACCGAAGATTCCTTCCCTTTAGTTAAAAAAAAGATTGAAGATTCTTTTCCTGATTCGTTTATAAGGGAAATGGAGATATCAGAAGAAGATAACCCTCCTGTTTGTATTAAAAATAAAGGATTAATTGCTCCTTTTAATAGCGTGACAAATGTTTATGGATTGCCTAAAAGAACGGAGTTTGACCCGACTCCTCATCTTTCTTTTTTCTTTGCTCTTTTTTTCGGCCTTGCTCTCTCTGATGCCGGATACGGAGCTCTTTTAATATTGCTTTCCATTGTTTTGAAAAAAATTCTTAAACAGAAAGAATATTCCGGCTTTTTCAATCTTTTCATAATAGGAGGAATTTCAACTGTTATTGCCGGAATTTTAACAGGAACTTTTTTCGGGACGAATGTTTTTTCCGGATACAGGATTATTGATCCAATGGAAAATCCCATTGGTACTTTAATTTTTATGCTTTTTCTGGGAGCTTTCCAGCTTTTTGTAGGGATTATAATAGGAATGTTCCAATGTCTAAAACAAGGGGATATAAATGGGGGAATTGGAGAAAAAGGAGGTTCTATTCTTTTCTTTTTAGGCGTTTTCCTTTATTTTTTAACAAAATCATCTTTATTTGCGATTATAGGAGTTATTTTACTTTTTCTTTTGAATATTCTTTTTTCTTCCAAAAAAGGGATTATGGCGAGGGCTCTTTCCGGTTTTGGAGCTTTGTATGGAATAGTCGGCTATTTTAGCGATATTCTTTCTTATTCTCGTCTTCTTGCCTTAGGTCTTGCAACGGGAATAATCGCCATGGTTATAAACATGATTGCTTTTCTGTTTAAAGATATGATTCCAATACCGGGAATAAATTGGCTTGTCGCTTTTATGGTTCTTCTTTTGGGGCATACGGCAAACCTTCTTATTAACGCCCTTGGAGCATTTATTCATTCGGCAAGATTGCAGTTTGTTGAGTTTTTTTCAAAGTTTATGGAAGGAGGAGGAAGGCATTTTAAACCATTAAATAAAAAGGGTCGGTTTGTAGAAATTATAAGTTAAATATAAAAATAATAATTAAACAAAAAAAATATGGAAATGGGAATTTTTTTAGCTATTTTGGGAGCAGTATTCGCCGTCGCGCTTGCCGGAATCGGTTCAGCTCTCGGCATTAGTTATGTAGGACAGGCCGCTTCAGGCCTTATTTCTGAAGAACCGGAAAAATTTGGAAAAGCTCTTATGCTTCAAGTTCTTCCCGGAACACAGGGAATTTACGGATTTCTAGCGGCTGTTTTAGTTCTTCAAAAAATAGGAATGTTTACAGGAGAGTCAATGGTTTTTCCTTCGGAAGTAGGATGGCAAATTCTTTTTGCTTGTCTTCCTATTGCAATTTCCGGATTTATTTCAGGAATTTTACAGGGAAAGGTAAGTACTGCCGGAATATCTGTTTTAGCTAAAAGGCCGGAAGAAGTTGGGAAAGCTATTATTCTTTCAGCTATGGTTGAAACTTATGCCGTTATTGCTCTTCTTGCAACTATTCTGATTTTAAACGGGATAGTGATATAAATTCTTAAATTGATTAAGAAAAAACAAATGTCAAACACCAAGACAATATCGTCTCTTTCTCCTATTATTATTCAAATAGAAGAAGAAACAAAGAAAAGAAAAGAAGAGTTGAAAAAAAACTTTGAGAAAGAAATAAGGGAACTGGACGAAAAAATGAATAAAGAAGAAAAAGACCTTCTTAAAAAAAACAGCGCTCAAATTGAAAAAGAGAAAAGAGCCATTCTTGAAAAATACAAAGAAGAAAAAGAATTCCAGTTAAAGATGGAGTGCCTTTCCTTAAAAGAAAAATTAATAACCAGCGCTATTTTAGAAATTAAAGAGAGTTTGAAAAAAGCTCCTTTTGATGTAAGAAAAAAGGCCTACGAAAAGAAAATAAATAAGTTAGAAGAGCTTATTTCCTTTGAAAATGTTTTTGCTCCTCTTTCAAAAAAAGAAGAAATTCAAAATCTTTTACCAAAGGCAAAAGTCACCGAAAAATCGCTTGGAATTGAAGACGGTTTTTTAGTTGAAGGAGAAAAATATTCCTTTGAAGTGAGTATTTCTTCGATAGTTGACGAGACGGTCTTAAATAATAAAAGCGATTTATCATTACTTTTTTCATGAAGCATCTTTTTTTCATATATTGGGCAAGAGCTAAAGAAAAATGGGTAGTTGATTCTACTGATTTTAGCAGAATGATTAACGCTCTAACTTTAAAAGAAGCATTTAAAGTTCTTCAGGATACAGATTATGCCCCTTATGCCCTTTCAAAAGATTCTTCAAATTATGAAGATGTTATTAAAGAAGAAAAAGAAGAATTTAAAAAGATTCTTTTGAAAATGGGAGCGAAAGATGAAATATTAAATCTTCTTTCTTTAAATCAGGAAAACGTTTTCGAAACCGCAAAGAAAATAAAGTCAAAGAAAGTATCTGCATTCTTAAAATCCTACGGACAATTACTAAAAGAATTTGAAGAAACGGCAAAGAAGAATGATATGGAGCTACTAAAAGAAAAAGAAGACCTACTTGAAGAAAAAGAAGAAGAATTTGTTTTAGCTTCGGAAATGCAGACAGAAGGACTTTCTCCTTTTTTCGCTTTTCTACTGAAAAAGAGAAAAGCAGAAAAAATAGTTTCTCTTATACTTTCTTCAAAGAAACTGGGAATTTTGCCTCTTCAAATAAACGAACTTATAAAAAACGTCAGAATGATATGAAAATAGCATTTATCGGCCCAAAAGAATATTCAGAGGCATTTTCCTTTTTGGGATTTTATTGCTTTTCTGCTGATAATGAGAAAGAATTTTTTCAGATTTTTGAAGAAATTAAAAAAGAGGATTTTGAAGTTGTTTTTGTAAGCCAGGACATTTTAAGCGAAGAAATTTCGGGAATTGTCCTTTTACCCGGAATTGTTAAAAAGCAAGACGAAGAATATTTGAAAAAAGAAATAACGAGAGCGGTGGGAGCTAAAATGCCCATGCTCAGCAATTAAAAATGGAAGAAAAAAATAAAGGTAAAATTATAAAAGTTTCAGGGCCGCTTATAGTCGCTGAAAATATGGAAAAGGCAAAGATTTACGAAGTTGTAAAGGTATCAGATAAAGGCCTTGTTGGAGAGGTTATTGAAATAAGGGGAGACAAGGCATCAATTCAGGTTTATGAAGAAACTTCCGGAATAGGTCCCGGAGAACCGGTATATAGAACGGGCAATCAGCTTTCGGTTGTTCTTGGTCCAGGATTAATAGGTTCGATATATGATGGAATACAAAGGCCTTTAAAATATATTGCTGAAAAATCAGGCGATTTTATAGAAAGGGGAGTAGATGTGCCTTCTCTTGACCTTGAAAAAAAATGGCATTTTAGTCCGACCGTTAAAGCAGGAGACATAATTGAAGCCGGAGATATTTTTGGAGAAGTAATAGAGACCCCTCTTGTTACTCACAAAATCATGCTTCCTCTTAATGTTAAACCATCACAGGTTGTTTCAATTAAAGAAGGTGATTTTAATGTAAAAGAAGCGGTTATTGAAATTAAATCTAAAGAAGATAATCTTTCCTTTTCCATGTCTCAGGTTTGGCCGATAAGAGAAGGAAGGACTATTTCAAAAAAACTTGTTCCTTTTGAGCCGCTTATTACAGGGCAAAGAGTTCTTGATGCTTTTTTCCCAGTTGCAAAAGGAGGAACCGCTTCTATCCCCGGGCCTTTTGGAAGCGGAAAAACCGTTGTTTTGCATCAAATATCGAAGTGGTCTGACGCTGATGTTATTATCTTTGTCGGTTGTGGGGAAAGAGGTAATGAAATGACAGATGTTCTTAAGGAATTTCCTCAGTTAAAAGATCCAAAATCCGGCAGGCCCCTTTTAGAGAGAACGGTTTTGATTGCCAATACTTCAAATATGCCAGTTGCTGCAAGAGAAGCTTCTATTTATACCGGAATAACCATTGCGGAATATTTTAGAGATATGGGCTATAGCGTCGCTCTTATGGCTGATTCAACCTCAAGATGGGCGGAGGCCTTGAGAGAAATGTCGGCTCGTCTTGAAGAAATGCCGGGAGAAGAAGGATATCCCGCATATCTTGGTTCAAGAACAGCTTCTTTTTATGAAAGAGCGGGGTATGTAGAATGCCTTTCTTCTAAAAAGCGTTTGGGGGCGCTAACGGTTATCGGGTCTGTTTCTCCTCCAGGAGGAGATCTTTCAGAACCTGTTACTCAGAATACTTTAAGAACAACAAAAGTTTTTTGGTCGCTTGAAGATAAACTTGCTTATGCCAGGCATTTTCCGGCAATTAATTGGTTGAATAGTTATTCTCTCTATGCAGAAACGCTTTCTTCATATTTTGAAAAAAATGCAGGAGAAGGATTTTCAGAAAATAGGGAAGCGGCAATGAAAATTTTAGGAGAAGAATCAAAGCTTGAAGAAATTGTCCGGCTTGTTGGCCTTGAATCGCTTTCAAACAGTGACAAGTTAACAATGGAGCTGGGAAGGATAATAAGGGAGGATTTTTTGGTCCAGAGCGCCTTTGATAAAGTCGACACTTACTGCCCTTTGAAAAAGCAATTTAGTATGCTAAAGGCGATAGTTGATTATTACAAAAAGGGAATAAAAATGTTAAATGAAGGAAAAAGCATATCAGATGTTCTTGATTTGCCCGAAAAACAGCAAATCGCAAAAATGAAATTTATTCCTTAAAAGTGGCAATAGGTAATATTGATAATTTAAAACTCTTAAAAATATGTCGTTAAAATACAAAGGTTTAAAAGAAGTGGTAGGATCTCTTATCGTTGTTGATAATATCCATAATGTTAAATATGAAGAGCTGGTTGAAATAGAAATGTCAAGTGGCGAAAAAAGAATGGGCAGAGTTCTTGAGGCGAGCGAAGGCAAGGCGCTTGTTCAGATGTTTGAAGAAACAAGAGGAATGGAAACAAAGGCCTCGAATGTAAGATTTTTAGGGAAAACTATGTCTCTTGAGGTTAGCGAAGAAATGCTTGGGAGAGTTTTTGATGGTTCAGGAAATCCTATTGATGGCCATTCAAAGCCAATTCCAGAAGATTCCGTAGATATTAACGGAAATCCTATTAATCCCTATTGCAGAGAATTCCCTGATAGTTTTGTCCAGACCGGAATTTCAGCAATTGACGGATTAAATACCCTTGTAAGAGGCCAAAAGCTTCCAATTTTTTCCGCAGCCGGACTTCCTCATTCACTTCTTGCCGCTCAAATCGCAAGACAATCAAAAATTGCCGGCGGTAAGGAAGATAAATTTGCCATTGTTTTCGGAGCAATGGGAATTACTTTTGAAGAATCTCAGTTTTTCTTAAACGAATTTAAAAAAACCGGAGCTCTTCAGAGGTCGGTTCTTTTCATGAATATCGCCGATGATCCAGTAATTGAAAGGATAATTCTTCCTCGTCTGGCTTTAACTATGGCAGAATATCTTGCTTTTAAGAAAGGATATCATGTTTTGGTTATTCTAACGGATATGACAAATTATTGCGAAGCCCTTAGAGAAGTTTCTGCAGCGAGAAAAGAAATTCCCGGCAGAAGAGGATATCCCGGCTATTTATACACCGACCTTTCAACCATATATGAAAGAGCAGGTCTTATTACCGGAAAGCCCGGTTCTGTTACTCAAATTCCTATTCTTACAATGCCAGAAGACGACAAGACTCATCCAATACCTGATTTGACCGGATATATTACCGAAGGGCAGATAATGCTTTCAAGAAACCTTCACCAGTCCGGAATATATCCTCCAATTGATGTTTTGCCGAGCTTGTCGCGATTAAGAGATAAAGGAATAGGAGAAGGAAAGACAAGAAAAGATCATCCTGGTCTTGCCAGTCAGCTTTTTGCTTCTTATGCAAGGGGCGTTGAAATGAGAGAGCTTTCCGTTATTTTAGGCGAGTCGGCTCTTTCAAAAACAGATCTTCTTTATTTACAATTTGCCCGTCTTTTTGAAGATAAGTTTTTAAGACAGAATATTAATGAGAACAGAGAGATAGAAGAAACTCTTAATATCGGTTGGGAACTTTTAAGTATTTTGCCTAAAGAAGAGCTAAAGAGAGTAAAAGAAGAAGATATTGAAAAATATTTAAAAGATGAAATCAAAAATTAATCCAACTCGTCAGGAACTTTTGAAGCTAAAAAAACGGCTTAAAATAGCAAAGTCGGGGCATAAGCTTTTGAAAGAAAAACTGGAAGGATTAATGAGAGAATTTCTAAAGAAGATAAACGATCTTATTGTTCTTAGAAAGAAGGTTGAAAATGAACTTCCTTTAGCGCTGCTTGATTTTTTTTATTCTTCAAATGTTTTGGGGGTGAAAGAAACAAAAGAATCTCTTTCTTCTATTCCAAAAGCAGAAATTGAAAAAACAAAGTCAAATATTATGGGAGTCGAAGTAAATGATTATAGAATTATCAACAAAGATGCCGTCTTTTCCGGTCCTGTTGATTTTAAAAAATCAAATTACCGATTTATTTTATCAAAGAAAAAAATGGCATCTTTAGGGGAATATCTTATGGAATATGCTTCTCTTTCTTTAAAGATAAGAGAGCTTGCAAGCGAGATAGAGAAAAATAGAAGAAGGGTTAATTCCTTAGAGCATGTATATATTCCGGAAGTTGAGAGAGCAAAAAAATATATTACCCAAAAACTTGAAGAAGGGGAGAGATTTGAAAGAACAGTGGCGTTAAAACTTAAGACGCTAAACAGCAGTAAAGCTTGATTTTTATAAAAAAGAAGAATCTTTAAAAACGCCGTTTGGCGTTTTTTTGAATACTTTTTCTTTTTTGCTATAATGTCCTCATATGGATTTTTTGAAAATAATAAATAAGTATTATGAAAAAAATACCAAGGCCCGTAATATTCTTCTAAGCCACAGCAGAGCGGTTGCAAAAAAGGCCCTGGAAATAGGGGGGAAAAATAAGAATCTTAATCCTGACTTAAAATTTATAGAAGAAGCGTCTATGCTTCATGATATAGGAATTTTTTTAACCAATGCTCCTTCTATTTATTGTTTTGGAAAAAGACCATATATTTGCCATGGATTTTTAGGAAGAGAAATTTTGGAAAAAGAAGGTTTTCTAAGTCATGCCCTTGTTTGTGAAAGGCATGTTGGAGCAGGAATATCAAAAGAAGAGACAAAAAGAGGCGGTTTTCCTTTGCCTTTTAAAGATATGATTCCTCTTACTATTGAAGAGAAAATTGTTTGTGTTGCCGATAAATTTTTCTCAAAAAAGAAAGATTTTTTAGAGAAGGAAAAAACAATTGAAGAAATCAAGAAAGATATTAAAAAATACGGAAAAGAGAGCTTTGAAAGGTTTGAAAATTGGCTCAACATTTTAGGAATAACCAATTAAGAATAGATTTAATAAAAAGCTTCCCTTAACAAACAGAAAGATATTTGTTATGATAATTGAAAGTTATGTCAAAATACTATAACTCACAAAGAAATAGCTCTCTTTTTGAACCGAATTCCAAGGATCCTTTTCGGCTAAGCAGAACAAAAATAGATCTTTTTTTAAATTGTAAGAGGTGTTTTTACCTTGACCGCCGGCTTGGAGTTGCTCAACCGCCGGGATATCCTTTTTCGCTTAATTCTGCAGTAGACAAGCTTCTTAAAAAAGAATTTGATGTTCATAGAGTAAATGGAAGTTCTCATCCTTTAATGGAAAAATACGGAGTTGACGCTGTTCCTTTTTCCCACGAAAAAATGGAAGAATGGCGGGATTCTTTAAGAAGAGGAATTCGATATCTTCATTTACCGACTAATTTTATCGTAACCGGAGGAGTTGACGATGTTTGGATTAATCCGAAAGGGGAGCTTATTATCGTTGATTATAAAGCTACTTCCAAAAACGGAGAGATTAATATAGATGCGCCTTGGCAGATAGGGTATAAAAGACAGATGGAAGTTTATCAGTGGCTTTTTAGAAAAAACGGGTTTAAGGTTTCAAGTGTCGGATATTTTGTCTATTGTAATGGAGATGCTGATAAAGAGGCATTTGACAAAAAACTTGAATTTGATGTTGTCCTTCTTCCTTATGAAGGGAATGATCTATGGGTGGAAAAGGCGTTAAATGAAGCTCATGAGTGCTTAATGTCTAATGAATTGCCTTCTTCTTCCTTGGATTGCGATTTTTGCGCCTATAGAGAATCAGCAAGAAAATATGAATAAAAAATATTAATAATATGGAAATTGATCAAATTTTAAATGTAGTTTTTTTAGGAAATAGCGTTCTTAATTATATCGTCTTTTTATCTTTATTCTTTCTTTTTCTTATTCTTTTTAAGATATTTCAGGAAATAATATTGGTTAAAATTTCAAAGATCTCCGAAAAGGCAAAAACAGATTTTGATAAAATATTAATAAGGACAATAAAAGGAATTAAATTTTCCTTTTATGTCTTTATTTCTTTTTATTTTTCTTTCAAACTTTTTATATATGCAAATTCAATAATATTTCATATTTTAGACGGAGCTTTTTTAATTATTATTGTTTATCAAGCTGTTCTTGTTTCCCATGTTGCAATTGATTATCTTCTTCCAAAATACTTTTTAAAGGAAAAAGACGAAGGGACAAAACATGCGATAACAAATATTGCCAAGCTTCTAAAAGGGCTTCTTTATGTATTTGGCATTTTGCTTATTTTTTCAAATTTCGGGATAAATATTACTTCTCTTATTGCAGGACTTGGAATAGGTGGCATAGCAATTGCAATTGCCGCTCAAAACATTCTAAGCGATCTTTTTAGTTCTTTTGCTATTCATTTTGACAGGCCTTTTACTGTCGGAGATTTTATAATTACAGGCACTCATATGGGAGTCGTGCAAAAAATCGGTATCAAGACAACCCGCCTGAGAGCTCTTCAAGGAGAGGAGATTGTAATTTCAAACCATGAGCTTATTTCAAGCAGGATTCAAAATTTTAAAAAAATGAAAGAAAGAAGGGTTGTTTTCAAGTTTGGAGTAGAATATGCAACACCTACAAAATCTCTTAAAATAATTCCAAAAATTGTAGAAGAAATAATAAAGAAGGAAAAATTATCCAAATTTGACAGAGCTCATTTTGCGGAATTCTCCGATTCTTCTCTTTTATTTGAAATTGTATATTATATTCTTTCGGGAGATTATAATGAGTTTATGAATACTCATCAGTCGATTCTTCTTCAAATAAAAGAAAAACTTGAAAAAGAAAAAGTTAAAATGGCTTTTCCAAGTCAGACAATTTATTTAAAAAAATGACATATTTCTATATAAAGCATATTATAGGATGGATTTTGCTTCTTTTTGGGGTTTCTCTTATTGTTTTTACTCTCCTTGTGTCCTATAATATCTTTACAGGTAAAACATTATCTCCTCAAATTTTTGTAATAGAAGAAGCCCCAATTGAAGAAGAAAAGGAGATAATGGAAATAGAAGACCCGGTTCAAAAAATGATTTTTGAAGAAATCTTTAAAACAGGGCAGATTTCAAATATTTTTCCGGCCGAATCAATGAATATGATGATGAATTTAATTTCTTTTTCCATTTTTGCCTTTATTTTTCTTTTTGGAGGGGGGCAAATTGCCAGTATTGGAGTAAGGATTATAACAATAAAACAACAATAGCCGTTATAGATTTTAAATATTTTTATAAAACAAAAAATGGCAAAGAATAAAAATAAAAAAGAGCCAAGAAAAAAAATAAAAAAGAAGAATCTTAAAAAGCAAAAAAGGGAAAAGAAGATGCCCCCAAAAGCGGAGAAAAAAGTTCTTCCTGTTGTCCAGAAGACAAAAATTAAAATTATTGGAATAGGAGGAGGGGCTGGAACAATTATTTCTGAAATTTCTTCAAGAGTTAAAAAAGCGGATTTTGTTTTGACCGATACTGTGGCGCCAAGAAAAAATTCTTCTAAAATAAAAAAGGTCTTTTTAGGAGAAGGGGCTACTTATGGATTCGGAACCGGAATGGACCCGGATTTGGGAGAATCTTCAGCTACTCTTTCTAAAGAGAAAATTGAAAAAATTCTTTCAGGTCAGGATATTTGCATTATTGTTTCCTGTCTTGGAGGAGGAGCGGGTTCCGGAGCAATGCCTATTTTTGCAAAAGAAGCAAGAAAAATGAATATCCTTACTTATGGGATATTTACTCTTCCGTTTAATTTTGAAGGAGAAAGAAAAAAAGGATTTGCCTTTTCTTCAATTGAAAAAGCTAAACCTTATCTTAATGCTTATTCCCTTATTCCAAACGAAAAAATATTTGAAATTATTGACAAGCAGACTCCTATTAAAGAAGCTCTCTCTATTATAAACAGGCATCTTGCTGAAAATTTGGAAGGGCTTATCGAAATGATACATTCTCCCGGAGTGATTAATATTGATTTTGCCGATTTTAGGACTATTTTAAGCGGCAAAGGACAGCTTGCTTTTTTGAATTCATATTCTATCGACAGGGAAAATATTATGGAAGATTTGAAAAAAATTACTTCAGATCCCTTTTCTTTATATCCCGCAAGCAAAGCAAAAGGCATTTTATACAATATTTTAGGAGGGGAAGATTTATGCCTTAGCGAAGTTTCCATGATATCAAGAGCAATCTCTAATTCGGCAAGCAGAAAAGCAAAAATTATTTTCGGCATAAATCAGAGCAAAAAGAATAAAAACAAGATAAAAACAATTCTTTTGGCGGTAGGTTGCGGAGAAAGCGAAGCTCCTTCTAAAAAAAAGAATAAAAAAATTAAGAAAAATAGTTCTAAGAAGGAAATTGAAGTTAAAACAAAAGAAAGAAAGGAAGACGAGAGAAGAAGGAATGGCCTTCAGATTCAAGAAGAAAACCAAAAAATAGAAAAAGGTTTTTTAGAGGAGGATTCTTATGAAACTCCTGCAATATTGAGAAAAATAAAATAATATAAAAAAATGACTGAAATAAAAAAAGCGGTTATTTTACTTGCGGGCCTGGGAACAAGATTTCTTCCTCTTTCAAAAATAGTCCCAAAAGAATTTTGGCCCTTGGTAGATAAACCGGTTATTCAATATATTCTTGAAGAAGCGATTAATTCCGGAATCAAAGAAATTATCTTTGTAATAAGGCAAGATAACAGATTAATTCTTGAATATACAAACTATAAAAAAACATTTTCGGAGGTGGAAAAGGTTTTAAGGGAAAGAAAAGAAGAAAAGATTCTTGAAGATATAAAGAAGCTGGAAAACCTTTTTAAAGAAGTTACTTTTTCTTATGTTTTCCAGAAAAATCCCTTGGGCGATGGACAAGCGGTTTTGGAAACAAAAAAGGCGGTAAAAGATGATCCGGTGGCAATTTTATTTGCAGATGATGTTATTAAATCCAAAGTCCCTGCTCTTTCCCAGCTTATTTCTGTTTTTAATACTTCCCAAAAAACAACTCTTTCTCTTTTTCCTCTTCAAAAGGAAAAGCTTTCTTCATACGGGGTCGTCAATGTAGAAAGAATAGCAAATAAGCATTATAAAATTTTAGGAATTGTGGAAAAGCCGTCTTTTTCAAGCGCTCCTTCAAACCTTGCCGTAGTCGGAAAGTATATTATTATTCCAGAGGTTTTTGATTATTTAAAAAAGACCAAACCAACCGCAAAAAAAGAAATTATACTGGCAAATGCTTTTTCCGATATGCTAAGGGATAAAAAAACAATATATGGAAAAGAAATTGAAGGGGAGTGGCTTGAATGTGGAAATAAGCTTGCTCTTTTAAAGTCAAATATTATTCTTTCTTTGGAACATCCGGAATATGGAGAAGAATTAAAAAAAACAATAAAGGATTTGAAGGTATAAAAAATATGGAAAAAATAGATAAAAGAATTTTAAAAGAAATATATAAAAAAAGACCGTCTGAAGTTAAAAAATACGATTACGGTTTTCTTCTTGTAATAGGCGGTTCGGAGCTCTATAGCGGTTCGCCTGCTCTTTCCGCTCTTTCCGCATTTAGAGCAGGAGTTGATATGGTAAGGGTTGTAGCTCCAAAAAGAGCGGCAAATATTATTGCCGGATTTTCTCCCGATATAGTTTCTTGCGCAATTGAAAATGACAATCTTACAAAAAAGGATTTGCCCGATATTATTTCAATGACAGAATCAATTAAAGTTATTTCAAGAGGAGGGGAAGCTGTTTTAATAGGCGGAGGAATGGGAAGAAATAAGGAAGTCCAAGAAACAATCATTGATTATCTTTCTCAGATTTCAGTACCCTCTGTAATTGACGCTGACGGAATACATGCAGTTTCTCTTAATACTAATATTTTAGCGGGAAAGCCATTTTTACTTACACCTCACAGTTATGAGTTTTTCGTTTTGACAAAAAAAAATGTAGACGGAATGTCACTTGGTGAAAAAGTTTCTGTTGTGAAAGAGCAGGCAAAGCGCCTTCAGACAACGATATTGCTTAAAGGCAATATTGATATTATTTCAGACGGAGAGAATGTTGCCATAAATGAAACCGGATCTTCTTTAATGACAAAAGGAGGCATGGGCGATACTTTGGCTGGAATTGCAGGAGCCATGCTTGCAAGAGGAAACGATGTTTTTAAATCGGCAAAGGCATCAGCCTATATTAACGGGCTTGCTGGAGAAATAGCAATTAAAAAATATGGCGAAGGGGTAATGGCGACGGATTTAATATCTGCCATTCCAGAGGCCATTAAATAATAAAAAAATATGACAAATTCAAATCTTTTCAATCTTGAAGGCAAAGTAGCCATTGTTACCGGAGCAAGAAGGGGAATGGGAAAAGCTCATTCTTTGGTTTTGGCTAAATATGGGGTAAAAGTTGTTGTTTCGGATATTTCAGAAGAAGAATGCTTAAAAGTTGTTGAAGAGATAAAAGAAAAAGGAGGAGAAGCAATTGCCATAAAATGCGATGTTTCCAAGAAAGAAGAAGTTGATAATCTGATAAAGAAAACGGTTGAAGAGTGGGGGAAAATAGACATATTAGTTAATAATGCCGGAATTACCCAATTTAAACCGTTTTTAGAAATGACAGAAGAGGATTGGAACAAAACAATTGATATAAACCTAAAAGGATATTTTCTTTGCGCCAGGGCTGCTTCAGACATAATGGCAAAGCAAAAATCAGGAGTAATAGTAAATATCGGTTCAATAGCAATGGGCCAAGTCGGAGTTGGTTTTCCTTCCCTTGTTCACTATGTTTCTTCAAAAGGAGGGATAGCCGGAATGACAGAAGCTCTAGCAATAGACCTTGCCCCTTATAACATAAGAGTCAATGCCATTGCTCCAGGAGTTATTGAAACGCCCATGGTTGACCCTATAAAGTCCGACAAGGAAGGATTAAAAGCAACTCTTTCAAGAATTCCGATGAAAAGAATGGGAAAGCCGGAAGAGATAGCAAACGTTGTTTTGTTCCTATGTTCTGACAGTTCTTCGTATATGACAGGAGCAGTTATTCCCGTTGATGGGGGATGGCTTTCGGTATAAAATAAAAAATGTTAATGACTTACGATTTAATTATTATAGGCGGAGGTCCTGCCGGGATAACCGCCGGAATATATGCCGGCAGACAAAGAATGAAGACCCTTTTGATTACAAAAGAATTTGGCGGACAAATAGCCAAAAAAGCTGTTAAAATTGAAAATTGGCCGGGAATTCCGGAAATAACGGGACTAGAATTGGTGGAAAATTTCATAAGCCATCTTAGAAAACAAGATATAGAAATAAAGCTTACTAAAGTTGCAAACATAGAAAAAGAAGGAGATAATTTTATTGTTCATACCGCAGAAAAAGAGCGTTTTTTGTCAAAGACAGTTATTATTTCAACCGGTGCCGATCCAAGACCGCTTGAAGTTCCCGGAGAAAAAGAGTTTATAGGAAAAGGCGTCAGTTACTGTGTTACTTGCGACGGCCCTTTATTTAAAAACAAACAGATTGCAGTAATAGGAGGAGGAAACGCTGGTCTTGAAGCGGCTCTTTTTATGGAAAATTATGCAAGTAAAATATATGTTTTGGAATTCAAAGAAGAATTAAATGCCGACGAAAAAAATAAAAATGAAGCTGAAAAATCCGAAAAAATTGAAATTATAAAAAATGCGTCTGTTAAAGAAATAAAAGGAAATGATTTTGTTGAAAAGATTATTTACGAAGATTTAAAGACAAAAGAAGAAAAAGAACTATCTCTCCAAGGAGTTTTTATTGAAATAGGCAATTTACCGGCAACATCTTTTGTAAAGAACTTGGTTGATTTTAATGAAAGAGATGAAATTATTATTGAATGTGAAACTCTTAAAACAAAAACGCCGGGACTTTTTTCCGCTGGCGACGTTAAAGCCGGGGGATATAAGCAAATAGTCACAGCGGCGGGAGAAGGATGCAAGGCGGTTTTATCGGCTTATAAATATTTAAGAGAGTTTAAAAATGAAAAAAATTGAAGAACTAAAAGCAAGACAGATTTTGGACTCAAGAGGTAATTTTACGACAGAAGTTTTAGTTATTACAAAAGACGGAAAATTTAAAGCTTCTTCTCCTTCTGGCGCTTCGGTTGGCAAAAGAGAGGCGGTTGAAATAAGGGATAAAAACGGAAAGGTATTGTCTTGCGTATCAAATATCAATGAAATAATTTATTCGGCGATAAAAGATCTTAATATTTTAGATCAAGAAAAGTTTGATAAAAAATTAATTGAGCTTGATAAAACGGAAAACAAGTCAAATTTAGGGGCAAATTCTTTACTTCCTGTATCAATTGCTGTTTTAAAAGCATCGGCTGCTCATTACAACATTCCTCTTTATAGGCATATTCAAAACCTTTATAATAAAAAAGAAGGAAGTTTTCCTCTTCCTTGTTTTAATATTATAAACGGAGGAAGTCATGCCGGAAATAATTTAGACATTCAGGAATTCATGGTTATCCCTCAAAAAGAAAATTATAAAGAAAATCTTGAAGAAGGAGCTCTTATTTATCAAAATTTAAAAAAAGAACTGGTTAAAAAATACGGCAAAGGAGCTATTAATGTGGGAGATGAGGGGGGATTTTCTCCTCCTATTTTATCTTCTGTGCATGCTCTTGATATTATCTCCTCTATAATCAAAAAAGATACCAAAATAGGCCTTGATTGCGCCGCTTCTTATTTTTATAAGAACAAAGAATATCATCTTGAAAACAATGTTTTTACAAGAGACGGACTTTTGAAGTTTTATCTGGACCTTATAAAGAGTTATCCTATTTTTTCAATGGAAGATCCTTTTGAAGAGGAAGATATAGAAGGATTTAGGGCCTTAAAAAAAGAAGCGAAAAAAACTTTAATTATCGGAGACGATCTTACCGTAACAAATAAAAGCTTAATTTCTTTTGCTGCCGAAGAAGATCTTATAGGCGGAGTAATAATAAAGCCCAATCAAATAGGAACCGTTTATGAAACAATGGAGGCAATAAGAGAAGCAAAAGATAAAGGGCTAAAGATAATGATTTCTCATCGTTCAGGAGAAACAATGGATGATTTTATAGCCGATCTTTCGGTGGGGATTTCTTCTGATTATATCAAAACGGGAGCTCCTGCGAGAGGAGAAAGAGTTGTTAAGTATAATCGCCTTCTTGAAATTTATCAGGAAATAAATTAAAAATGCCATGCCAAAGATAATTTTAGTAAGACATTTAAAATCACAATGGAATAAAGATAATAGATTTGCCGGATGGACGGACGGACCTATTGCAAAAGGGGAATTTCAAAAAGCCGCTTATTTGTCAAAAATAATTTTCAGAAATAAAATAGATGTTGCTTATACTTCTCCTCTTTTCAGAAACCAAGATACCGTTGCTAAGATTTTCGAAAATATTGATAATAAATATCCTTTTTTTATACATTTAGATAAGGGAAAAATGCAAAAATGGGGAAACTTTGTAGATATTTCAGAAAACGATATTCCTGTATACGTTACGGAAAAATTAAATGAGAGATATTATGGAAAATTACAGGGCCTTAATAAGAAAGAAACTATTGAAAAATATGGAGAAGAAAAAGTAAATCTTTGGCGCAGAAGCTATAATATTGCTCCTCCAAATGGAGAGTCCCTTAAAGATGTTTACAATAGAGTTGTTCCTTTTTTTAAAAAATACATAGAAAAAGACATTAAAAAAAACAGAAATATAATGGTAGTATCAAGCCATAATAGCTTAAGGGCGATAGTAAAATATATAGAAAATATTTCAAGTGAAAAAATAGCAGGCGTTGAATTTCCTTTTGGCGGAATTTTAGAATATCAATTTGACGAAAAAATGAATTTAAAAAGCAAAAAACACTTTGAAAATATTTGAATATTGCAATAAATAACAATTCTTGCACTTGTAAAATAATTATGATAATATAATGCAGAGGGCGTAAAATAAAAATAATAAAAATAATAAAAATATGCTAAAAGATAAAAATATACTTTCTCTTGCAATCGTTGTTGCTTCAATTATGATTGCCGGAGCAATTGTTTATCCAAACCTTCAGTCACAAAAAAATAGCGAAGGAGTTGTTCTTTCACAGGAAGAAGCGACGACATTAACCATGGATTTTATAAACAATACCATGATGCAGGGACAAGCTATAGCTTCCTTTTCAAAAATAACGGAAGAGTACGGTCTTTATAAAATCGAAATAATAGTAGAGGGACAGCCGTTTTCTTCATATCTGACAAAAGATGGAAAGTTTTTCTTTCCGGAAGCGTTGAATGTTGAGGAAATTAAAGCCCTTGCTGCAACTCAACCTCCTGTTAATATAAACAATCAAGAAAGCCAAAACCCTTCAGAAACAAGTTACAGCGGGGATATTAATAGCCTAGTATCTTGTCTAAAGGAAAAGAAATTCGTTGTTTATGGAGCTGACTGGTGCCCGTATTGCGCAGAGGTAGTTAAATCATTCGGAGGCAAGGAAGTTATTGAACCGGTTTATGTTGAATGTACGGTTGAAGAAACGCTTTGCAGAGAAAAAGGAGTAACTGGATATCCCACAATACTTATTGACGATAAACCATACCAAGGACAAAGGACTCTTGAAGGGTTTGCCGCGGCCACTAATTGCGGATAATTAAAGGTCAGAAAAGTTTAATTTCAATAAAAATCATGGAAAAAATTCTCGTATATACTACTCCTGTTTGTCCGTACTGTGTAACTGTCAAAAACTTTTTGAAGGATAATAATATTGAATTTGAAGAGATTGACGTTTCTGCGGACGAAAAAGCGGCAGAAGAAATGATAAGCAAGTCCGGTCAGATGGGTGTGCCCGTTCTTGATATAGGCGGGGAAATTGTAATAGGATTTGATAAAGAAAAAATATCCCAATTATTGGGACTTTAAAAAAATAAATAATATTAATATTTCGGCTTTTGGCGCTTCTTGCTATTTATTACCACGGGGCCTTAATTGTCGAAAAAAAATATGGACAAAACAAAAAGTTTGTTGCCGGCAATAATTATCTCTATCGGTATAGTAATTTTGGGATTTTTTATTTACCTTGGCTATCAGTCACAAGAACAATCTCAAACGGGAACAGAAATGGGCGCTGCTCTTTCAAAAGATGAAGCAAAAGAAGTAGCCATGGACTTTATTAACAATATGATGCTTCAGGGACAGAGCCTTGCAACTTTTGTTAATATTGTGGAAGAAAGAGGGATGTACAAAGTTGATATTCTTGTTGCTGGGAATCCTTTTTCTTCATATATTACAAAAGATGGAAAAGTTTTCTTTCCGGAAGGGATAGTAATAAGCGAATTTTCTCCTGATCAATGGATGATTCCACAAGGAACCGAGATTGACCAAGATTTACTTCCTCAGTTTTAATTACCTAAAAAATGTATTCCCAAGCAGATCTTTTTTCGGTCTGCTTGGGAAATTAAAGTATGCCAATTAAAATAGCGATTAACGGTTTTGGAAGAATAGGCCGTTCTTTATTTAAAATATTGCTTGATAAACATCCTGAAATTGAGGTTGTGGCAATCAACGATTTAACAAATAATGAAACGTTAGCTCATCTTCTTAAATATGATTCTGTTTATCGAACATATAATAGAAAAATTATTCCTTTAAAAGACGGAATATCTGTTGACGATAAGGAGTTTTTGGTTTTTTCTGAAACGGACCCTTCAAATCTTCCTTGGGAAAAATTGGAAGTTGATATTGTTTTTGAATGTACTGGACATTTTAATTCCCTTGAAGGTTCAAATAAGCATATAGCATCTGGAGCAAAACAGGTGATTATTTCAGCTCCTTCAAAAGACAGTGAAATTCCCAGCTATATTTTAGGAGTAAATGAAGATAAGTTTGATCCAAAGAAGGATAAAATTGTAGATATGGGTTCCTGTACTACAAATTGCCTTGCTCCTGTTTCTAAAATAATAAACGACGCTCTTGTTATTAAAAAAGGATTTATGACTACGGTTCATAGTTATACCAACGATCAAAAAATCCTTGACCTTCCGCACAAAGATTTAAGAAGAGCAAGAGCTGCGGCCTTAAATATTATTCCCACTTCTACCGGAGCTGCAAAAGCTATTTCAAAGGTTATTCCCGAACTTTATGGCAGAATTGACGGAATTGCTCTTAGGGTTCCGACACCAATTGTTTCTCTTCTTGATCTTTTTGTTGAAACGGAAAAAAAGACGACAAAAGAAGAACTTATTAGATTATTTAAAAATGCGGAGAATAATCTGAAAGGAATTTTTTCGGTCGAGGAAGCGCCTCTTGTTTCTACAGATTACATTGGTAATCCAAATTCTGCCATAATAGATATTCCTTCTTTAATGGTTAATGAAAATATTATAAAAGTTGTTGCCTGGTATGATAATGAATATGCATATGCTTGTCGTCTTTCTGAATTTGGAGAATATGTGGGCAAAAAGATAAAGAAGTAACTTTTATAAATGCCAAAAAGAAAAAATCTTATTAAAAAAGGCCTCTTTTATTATCCTTCGGAAGATTTTAAAAAAGAGGCCTTGATAAATAGCAATTCGATTTATAAAAAAGCGACAGAAGATCCTGTTTTATTTTGGGAAAAGCTTGCAAAGGAGCTTTTTTGGAGAAAAAAATGGCAAAAGGCGTTTATTCATAAACCGCCTTTTTTTAAGTGGTTTGATAAAGGAAAAATTAACATTACAGAAAATGCTCTTGATAAAAATTTGGAGAAAAACAAAGATAAAATTGCCCTTATTTTTGAGCCGGAAAACGAAAAAGAGAAAGAAAGAATTTTCACCTATTACCAGCTTTACAAAGAAGTAAACAAGGCCGCTAATGCTTTAAAAAAGCTAGGAGTTAAAAAGGGGGATAGGGTGGGAATTTATCTTCCTATGATTCCGGAAGTTGCTATTTCAATGCTTGCTTGCGCCAAAATCGGAGCTATTCATGTAGTTGTCTTTTCCGCTTTTTCGCCTTCAGCTTTGAAAGTGAGATTAGAAGATACTAAGGCAAAGATATTAATAACTGCCGACGGATATTATAGAAGAGGTAAAATTATTGATTTGAAAAAAAATGCTGATGAAGGAGTATTGGAAACTAAAGTGGAAAAAATAATTGTCGTAAAGCGAGCGAGAAATAAAGTTTCTATGACCTTTTTAAGAGATTTATGGTGGGATGATCTTTTAAATAAAGAAAAAGACAAATGCGACTCAAAAGCGATGAATTCGGAAGATACTCTTTTTATACTTTATACCAGCGGTTCTACGGGCAAACCAAAGGGAATCGTCCATACTTGCGCCGGCTATACGGTTCAGGCAAAATTTACAAGTAAATGGATTTTCAATTTAAAAGATGACGATGTTTTTTGGTCAATGGCCGATGTTGGATGGATTACAGGCCATACTTATACTATTTACGGTCCGCTTCTTTCCGGCTCTACTTTTGTCATGTATGAAGGAACTCCTGACTTTCCAGATTCTGGCAGATGGTGCAAGATTATAGAAAAATACAAAGTAACCGCTTTTTATACTTCTCCAACAGCAATCAGGATGTTTGAAAAAAATGCATCAGAAATTGTTAAAAAGCATAAAATGGAAACATTAAGAGTTCTTGGTTCTGTCGGAGAACCGATAGACCATTCTGCTTGGAATTGGTATCTAAAAGAAGTAGGAAAGGGAAAATGCCCCTTGGTTGATACCTGGTGGCAAACGGAAACAGGGGGAATACTTATAACATCTTTGCCTGGAATCGGTCCGTTTAAGCCAACTTTTGCCGGATTGCCATTTCCGGGAATAAAAACGGATATTTTAGACGATAATGGGAATTCTTGCCTTCCAGAAAAACAAGGAAATTTAGTTGTTCTTCCTCCTTTTGCTCCGGGTCTTTTGAGGGGAGTATATAAGGATGAAAAAAAATACATTGAGACGTATTTTAACCAATACGGAAAAGAAATATATTTTACAAGCGACAAGGCCCTAAGAGATAAAAACGGCCTTATAAGAATAATTGGAAGAGCTGATGATGTTATAAAAACAGCCGGACACAGATTGTCTACTGGAGAAATGGAAAGTGCTATTTCTTTGCATAAGGATGTAGTGGAATGCGCCGTGGTTGGAATTCCCGATGAAATAAAAGGGGAAATGCCTGTTGCTTTTGTTGTTTTAAAAAAAGAGAGAGAAACAAGCGAAATTGAAAAAGAGATAATCTTCCAAATTAGAAAAGAGATAGGACCAATTGCAACTCCCAAAAAAATATATATTATAAATGACTTGCCAAAAACAAGGTCCGGGAAAATAATGAGAAGAATATTAAGAAAGCTTTTTTCAAAAGAGGAACTTGGAGACCTTAGTACTCTTGCAAATCCCGAAAGCGTTAACCAAATAAAGAAAATCCTTGATAAACAAAAATAGAAAAGTTAGAATAGAAGAATGAAAAAACTGATTGTTGCCATCAAAAATAATATAATGAGAAGCGCTTATTGCGAGATTTTTGAAGCGGCCGGATTTAAGGTTTTTCAAACCAATAACGGCAGAGATGTTTTACATTTGGTTGAAAAAGAAAAACCGGATATTGTTCTTGCTGATATAGATACGGAAGAGATAAGCGGTTATGATATTTTAAAAAGCATTAAAAATATTCCCGTTATTATTTTTTCTTCCACAGAAAGAAAGGATGAGAAAGAAAAAGCCATTGAACTTAACGCCAAAGATTTTATTTCAATGGACAGAGTTACTCCAAACGAAGTTGTCTCAAGGGTTAGAATTGCCATGGGCGAACAAAAGTCATACAAGTTGTCTTTAAAGGAAGACCTTTTAGGGGCTAAGGATTTATTAAAAGATTTCGGATATTTCCAGCTTTCTTGCAGACATTGTTCAACAGACCTTGTTTTAAATTTGATTAAAGATTTATCTGTGGGAGAAAATTATTATAAAGCATCTTTCTTTTGCCCAAAGTGTTTTAAAAAATAAGGAATATTGTATGAAAGAAAAAAACATTTTATGGTTTGATGAAATAGGTTACGATAATATTTTGCAAGTTGGAGGGAAAAACGCTTCTCTTGGTGAAATGTATGGCGCTTTTTTAAAGGAAGGCATAAATATTCCGGAGGGCTTTGCTATTACGACAAAAGCCTATTTGGATTTTATGAAAGTAAATGGCATAGATAAAGAATTAAAAGCGCTGATTAAAAAATACGACCTGAAAAAAATAGAAGATTTGCAGGAGTTTGGAAAGAAAGCAAGAGAAAGAATTAGAAAAGGCTATTTTTCCAAAGAATTGGAAGAAGATATTATAAATGCGTATGAAAAACTAAAAGGAGACGATGTCGCTGTAAGATCTTCCGCTGTCTGTGAAGACATGCCTAACGCTTCTTTTGCTGGCCAATTTGAAACATTTTTAAACGTAAGAGGCACAAAGAACTTGCTTTCCGTTGTTAAAAAATGTATTGCTTCAACTTTTAACGACAGAGTTATCGCCTATAGGGAAGAGAAGAAAATATCCCATTTGAAGTTTGCCCTTTCCGTTGGCGTTTTAAAAATGATCCGTTCAGATCTCGCTTCTTCAGGAATTATGTTTACCCTTGATACTGAAACCGGGTTTAAGAATGTTGTTTTAATAAATTCTATTTTTGGAATAGGAGAAATGATAGTCAAAGGAAAAGTGACTCCCGATGAATTTTATGTTTTTAAGCCGACTCTTGAAAAAGGCCATGATTCTATAATAACAAAAAACCTTGGAAGAAAACATTTAAAATATGAATATTCTACAAAGGGGGGACTGAAAGAGAAAAAAGTCAGCATTAAAGACCAATTAAAATTTTCTCTTACAGAAAAAGAAATATTGACCCTTGCAAGGTGGGCAGTGATTATAGAAAACCACTATTCAAAAAGAGCCGGCAAATGGATGCCTCAAGATATTGAATGGGCAAAAGATGGGAAAACGGGAGAGCTTTTCATAGTACAATCAAGACCGGAAACAGTTCATGCCTCAAAAACAGCAAGCTTTTATGAAGAATATCAACTGAACACTAAAAAGAAGCCATTTCTTACGGGAATTGCCGTAGGGGAAAAAATTGGAATTGGAAAAGTTAAGATTGTAAGGGAAATTTCCAAAATGAAAGATTTTGAGAAAGGAGAAGTTTTAGTGACTAAAATGACGGACCCTGACTGGCTGCCTATTATGCGTATTGCAAGTGCTATTGTAACAAATGAAGGAGGAAAAAGTTGCCATGCCGCGATTGTCGCAAGAGAACTTGGAATTCCGGCTATTGTTGGAACTCATAAAGCTACAGATATTCTTAAAGACGGAGAAGAAATCACAGTTGATTGTACAGAAGGATTAAACGGAAGGATTTTTAAAGGTAAAATTTCCTATAAAGTAAAAAGGCAGAATCTTGGCAGTTTTCCTAAAATTAAGACCAAAATCATGGTTAATATTGGAGCTCCTGAAATAGCATTTAGATCTTCTTTTTTGCCAAATCAGGGAGTTGGTCTTGCAAGAGAAGAATTTATTATCGCAGAAAAAGTAAGAGTCCATCCTTTGGCTTTGTATCATTACAAACAAATAAAGAATCCTAAATCTGAAATAAGGAAAAACATTTTTCTTTCAAATTCAGAAATTCAGAAAATAATAAAGCAGATTAAAGAAATTACCGTAGAACATAAAGACAAGAAAGAGTTTTTTATAAAAGAACTGGCAGAAGGAATCGCCAAAATTGGAGCTGCTTTTTATCCAAAAGAGGTTATTGTCAGATTTTCGGACTTTAAAACCAATGAATACAAGAATCTTATCGGTGGTGAAATTTTTGAAAACGAAGAATCAAATCCGATGCTTGGATTCAGAGGGGCTTGCCGATATATTGATAAAAATTTCATGCCGGCCTTTAAAATGGAATGCCAAGCCATAAAAAGAGTAAGAAATGTTTTCGGCTTAAAAAACGTAAATGTAATGGTTCCTTTCTGCAGAACGGTTGAAGAAGGAAAAAAAGTTATGGAAATAATAAGGAAAGAGGGCCTTAATGAAGATAATTTTAAAGTTTATATGATGTGTGAAATTCCATCAAATATTATCTTAGCGGATGATTTTTTGTCAATTTTTGACGGCTTTAGTATTGGCAGCAATGATCTTGCTCAACTTACATTGGGACTAGATAGAGACAATGGCAGAATATCCTATATCGGAGATGAAAGAAACAAAGCGGTCAAAAAGATAATTGGAGAAGTTATTAAAATTTGCAAAAAAAGAAACAAATATATTGGAATATGCGGAGAAGCTCCTTCTACTTATTCTGATTTTGCAGATTTTCTGGTTGAAGAGGGGATTGAAAGCATTTCAATAAATCCCAATATGATTATTAAAACCCATCTTCTTGTAGCCAAAAAAGAAGATAAATTAAAGAAATAGCATAATATGTTTGATATTATCACATTCGGTTCTGCTTCAAGAGACACTTTTTTAAAAAGCAAGAATTTAAAATCTGCGACTAAAAAAACTCTCGTAACAAAAGAGGGGATTTACCTTTCTTTAGGTTCAAAGATAGACGTAGAAAATATTTATCATTTTACCGGAGGAGGAGGAACCAATTGCGCGGTTACTTTTGCAAATATGGGATTAAAAACCGCTTATTTTGGAAAAGTGGGAGAAGACGAAGCAGGAGAAGATATTCTAAAAGAATTAAAACAGCTGAAGGTTAACATTTCTTTGGTTAAAAAAACAAAGGAAAAGAAAACTAATCAGTCAATTGTTTTAAACGTCAAAGACAAAGACAGGACAATATTGGTTTACAGGGGAGCTTCTGAAATAATGGGAAAAGAAAATATTTTCTTACCGCTTGCAAAATGGCTTTATTTCGCCCCTCTTTCAGGAAAGGCCTCTTTGAAATTTAATTCTCTTGTTGATTATGGAATAAAAAAAGGAATGAAAATTGCGGCAAATCCCGGAAATTCCCAGCTTTCTTTAAAAAATATCAAAAAGATAATCAAGAAAATTGATATTTTAATATTAAATCAAGAAGAAGCTTCAATGCTTGCCAATGTTCTTTATAAAGACGAAAAAAGCGCTCTTAAAAGAATAAGTGAGTTTTACAAAGGGATAATTGTTATAACAAAAGGCCCTTTGGGATCAGTTGTTTTAAATAACTCTTTTCTTTATGAAGCAAAAACTTTAAAGTCAAAGGTATTAGACAGAACCGGAGCAGGAGACGCTTTTTCTTCAGGGTTTATTTCTGAATACATTTATTCAAAAGACATAGTAAAATCAATTCAAAGAGGAACAGCTAATGCTTCTTCAACTATCGGTTTTTGGGGAGCAAAAAACGGACTTCTTAGAAAAAACCAAAGTTTTAAAAAAATCAAAGTAAAAGTGTCAAAATTCTAAAATTAAAAATACTTATTTATGAAATCCCTTCATTCTTATTTTGAAAAAGCGAAAAAAGAAAAATTTGCCGTAGGCCAGTTTAATTTTTCAACTATTGAGCAAATGAAATCAACAATCAGGGCGGCAAAAAAAATGGAAAGCCCTGTAATATTAGGAACCTCAGAAGGGGAAGGGAAGTTTTTTGGATTAAAAGAAGCATTTGTAATGAAAGAGATTATTAATTTAGAATATAATGTTCCTGTCTTTCTTAATTTAGACCATGGAAAAAACTTTGATTTTATAAAAACAGCCGTAGATATAGGATATGATTCTGTCCATTATGACGGTTCTCTTCTTCCCTTTGATGAAAATATAAAAAGAACAAAAGAAGTGGTAAGTTATGCTAAAAAAAGAGGAGTTCTTGTTGAAGGAGAACTTGGAGTTATAAAGGATAAATCTTCTGTTTCTAAAAAAGATTTTACTTCTCTTTCTAAGGTTGAAAGATTTGTCAAAGAAACAAATGTTGATCTTTTAGCAATCTCTATTGGTAACGTTCACGGGGTATATGTCAAAATGCCATCTCTTGACCTTAATCTTCTTTCTGAAATAAGAAAAAAAACTGAGATTTTTCTTGTTTTGCACGGCGCTTCGGGATTAAAGAATGAAGATATTAAAAACTGTATAAAAAGAGGGATAGTTAAAACGAATATTAATACGGAACTTCGAAATGTGTGGAAAGAATCTTTAAAAAAAGAACTTTCTTCAAAGGAGATTAAACCCTATAAAATACTTGAAAAAACTGAAAAAGTCCTAGAAAAAAGGGTTATTGAAAAGATTAAAACACTTCACAGCTTTAAAAAAATATAGTAGAATAGAAAACGATGAAGAGGCTTTTAATTATTGCCATTATAGTCCCAATACTCTTTATTTTCGCTTTGGTGACTTTTATTACAAAATATAGAGGAGAAGTAGAGGTTATAACAAGCAAAAACAGTTATGAAAAAGGACAGTTTGTGGCCTTAAAAATAATAAATAGCTCTTTAAAGAATGTTTGTTTTTCCTCCTGCAATCCTTATTTTATAGAAATGGAGATAGAAGGAGTATGGGAAAGAGCAGAATATATTCATTGCTCAAAAGAAGACATTATAGAGGTTTGTATTCCTAAAAAATCAATTAAAGCATTTGAAGCCGAGATAGATATGTTTGATCTTTTTGGGAACGGCACGTACCGCTTGGCTATTCCATATTGCAATAATTGTGCTAAAGAAGAATTATTCAGCGAAGATTCTTGGATTTATTCCAATAGCTTTGAAATCAAATAATAAAAAATTAAAGAACCAACATGAAAATTATTCTTGATAGAGAAAAGTGCATAAGTTGCGGCTCTTGCTGGTCAAATTGTCCTAGATATTTTCAAAAAGGAGATGATGAAAAAGCCCAGCTGGTCGGGAAAAAAAGAGTCAATGATAAAAAGGAAGAAGAGCTTGATATTGAAGAATTATCTTGCGCAAAAGACGCTGCTGATATGTGTCCGGTTGAAATTATCAGTATTGTTGAATAAAAAACCATTATTAACTTGAACCACAAATTAAAATCATGATTACCTTAAATGCAAAAAAGAGAGAGAAAGTAAAAAGAGACGGAGTCAGTATCCCTGCAGTTGTATACGGACCAAAAATTGAAACATCTCTTCTTGTAGCCAAAAAAGAAGATAAATTAAAGAAATAGCATTATATGTTTGATATTATCACATTCGGTTCTGCTTCAAGAGACACTTTTTTAAAAAGCAAGAATTTGAAATCTGCGACTAAAAAAACTCTCGTAACAAAAGAGGGGATTTACCTTTCTTTAGGTTCAAAGATAGACGTAGAAAATATTTATCATTTTACCGGAGGAGGAGGAACCAATTGCGCGGTTACTTTTGCAAATATGGGATTAAAAACCGCTTATTTTGGAAAAGTGGGAGAAGACGAAGCAGGAGAAGATATTCTAAAAGAATTAAAACAGCTGAAGGTTAACATTTCTTTGGTTAAAAAAACAAAGGAAAAGAAAACTAATCAGTCAATTGTTTTAAACGTCAAAGACAAAGACAGGACAATATTGGTTTACAGGGGAGCTTCTGAAATAATGGGAAAAGAAAATATTTTCTTACCGCTTGCAAAATGGCTTTATTTCGCCCCTCTTTCAGGAAAGGCCTCTTTGAAATTTAATTCTCTTGTTGATTATGGAATAAAAAAAGGAATGAAAATTGCGGCAAATCCCGGAAATTCCCAGCTTTCTTTAAAAAATATCAAAAAGATAATCAAGAAAATTGATATTTTAATATTAAATCAAGAAGAAGCTTCAATGCTTGCCAATGTTCTTTATAAAGACGAAAAAAGCGCTCTTAAAAGAATAAGTGAGTTTTACAAAGGGATAATTGTTATAACAAAAGGCCCTTTGGGATCAGTTGTTTTAAATAACTCTTTTCTTTATGAAGCAAAAACTTTAAAGTCAAAGGTATTAGACAGAACCGGAGCAGGAGACGCTTTTTCTTCAGGGTTTATTTCTGAATACATTTATTCAAAAGACATAGTAAAATCAATTCAAAGAGGAACAGCTAATGCTTCTTCAACTATCGGTTTTTGGGGAGCAAAAAACGGACTTCTTAGAAAAAACCAAAGTTTTAAAAAAATCAAAGTAAAAGTGTCAAAATTCTAAAATTAAAAATACTTATTTATGAAATCCCTTCATTCTTATTTTGAAAAAGCGAAAAAAGAAAAATTTGCCGTAGGCCAGTTTAATTTTTCAACTATTGAGCAAATGAAATCAACAATCAGGGCGGCAAAAAAAATGGAAAGCCCTGTAATATTAGGAACCTCAGAAGGGGAAGGGAAGTTTTTTGGATTAAAAGAAGCATTTGTAATGAAAGAGATTATTAATTTAGAATATAATGTTCCTGTCTTTCTTAATTTAGACCATGGAAAAAACTTTGATTTTATAAAAACAGCCGTAGATATAGGATATGATTCTGTCCATTATGACGGTTCTCTTCTTCCCTTTGATGAAAATATAAAAAGAACAAAAGAAGTGGTAAGTTATGCTAAAAAAAGAGGAGTTCTTGTTGAAGGAGAACTTGGAGTTATAAAGGATAAATCTTCTGTTTCTAAAAAAGATTTTACTTCTCTTTCTAAGGTTGAAAGATTTGTCAAAGAAACAAATGTTGATCTTTTAGCAATCTCTATTGGTAACGTTCACGGGGTATATGTCAAAATGCCATCTCTTGACCTTAATCTTCTTTCTGAAATAAGAAAAAAAACTGAGATTTTTCTTGTTTTGCACGGCGCTTCGGGATTAAAGAATGAAGATATTAAAAACTGTATAAAAAGAGGGATAGTTAAAACGAATATTAATACGGAACTTCGAAATGTGTGGAAAGAATCTTTAAAAAAAGAACTTTCTTCAAAGGAGATTAAACCCTATAAAATACTTGAAAAAACTGAAAAAGTCCTAGAAAAAAGGGTTATTGAAAAGATTAAAACACTTCACAGCTTTAAAAAAATATAGTAGAATAGAAAACGATGAAGAGGCTTTTAATTATTGCCATTATAGTCCCAATACTCTTTATTTTCGCTTTGGTGACTTTTATTACAAAATATAGAGGAGAAGTAGAGGTTATAACAAGCAAAAACAGTTATGAAAAAGGACAGTTTGTGGCCTTAAAAATAATAAATAGCTCTTTAAAGAATGTTTGTTTTTCCTCCTGCAATCCTTATTTTATAGAAATGGAGATAGAAGGAGTATGGGAAAGAGCAGAATATATTCATTGCTCAAAAGAAGACATTATAGAGGTTTGTATTCCTAAAAAATCAATTAAAGCATTTGAAGCCGAGATAGATATGTTTGATCTTTTTGGGAACGGCACGTACCGCTTGGCTATTCCATATTGCAATAATTGTGCTAAAGAAGAATTATTCAGCGAAGATTCTTGGATTTATTCCAATAGCTTTGAAATCAAATAATAAAAAATTAAAGAACCAACATGAAAATTATTCTTGATAGAGAAAAGTGCATAAGTTGCGGCTCTTGCTGGTCAAATTGTCCTAGATATTTTCAAAAAGGAGATGATGAAAAAGCCCAGCTGGTCGGGAAAAAAAGAGTCAATGATAAAAAGGAAGAAGAGCTTGATATTGAAGAATTATCTTGCGCAAAAGACGCTGCTGATATGTGTCCGGTTGAAATTATCAGTATTGTTGAATAAAAAACCATTATTAACTTGAACCACAAATTAAAATCATGATTACCTTAAATGCAAAAAAGAGAGAGAAAGTAAAAAGAGACGGAGTCAGTATCCCTGCAGTTGTATACGGACCAAAAATTGAAACATCTTCTATAGAAATTGACTTGAAAGAATTCAATGATATTTATGAAAAAGCAGGGGAAAGCACTCTTGTTTCTCTTTTGATTGATGATAAAAAACATCCGGTCTTAATCCATGAAGTAGCTTTAGATTCTTTGACAGGGGAGCCCATTCACGTGGATTTTTACCAGCCAATACTGGACAAAGAAGTTGAAGCCCAGGTACCGATAGTCTTTTTTGGAGAATCGGAAGCTGTTAAAAATCTCGGAGGAACAATTGTAAAAGGAATACAGGAAGTTGAAGTAAAAGCTCTGCCTGAAAAACTTCCTCATGAAATTAAAGTTGATGTCAGCGTTCTGACAGATTTTGAAAAAGAAATAACGATAAAAGATCTTTTTGTAGGAGAAGGAGTAAAAATACTCCGTGAGCCGGATGAAGTAGTTGCAAACGTTCAGCCGCCTCAAAAAGTTGAAGAAGAACTTGAAAAACCGGTTGAAGAAGACGTAGAATCCGTTGAGAAGATTAAAAAAGAGAAAGAAGATGAAGAAAAAGAACCTGAAAATTCATAAGATTATATTTTTCTTTTTAGCTTTTTTTGTTTTCTTTTCTTTACTTCCGTTTACAATTGCCGCTGATAAGGAAGAAGAAAGAGCCCAGCTTGAAAAAGAATTAAAAGAACTTGAAGAATTAATTCTAAAATACGATAAGGATATAACAAAGACGGAAGCGGAAAAACAAACTCTTCAGTATCAAATAAGCAATATTAGAAGAAAAATAGATCAGCTTAATCTTCAAATAAGGCAAAGCAATTTGGTTATTCAGAGTTTGGGATTAAAAATCCAGGATACAGAAAAGTCCATAATGGAGACAACTGTTAAGATAGGAGAGATGGAAGAAAAATTGATTGATATTTTGCGAATTACCGAAGAGGAAGATAAAAAATCATATATAGAGATAATTCTTCAAGGAGAAACGATTTCTGATTTTTTTGATAATATTGTTTATCTGGAAGTTTTGAATTTAAAAAATAAAGGAGTATTAAAAGATATTAAAGATTTAAAATTTAATCTAGAAGGGCATAAAATATCTTTGGATGGCGAAAAAGATTCCTTGCAAAAAACCGTTCAATTGCAGGCTCTTCAGGTGAAAGAGAGCGAAGCGGCAAGGAAAAAACAGGAAGATTTTTTGAAAATGACAGAGGCCCAGTATCAGCAATATTTAAAAGAAAAACAAGAACTAGAAAAAAAAGCGGAAGAAATAAGAAGCAAAATGCTTGAACTTGTTGGTATTCCCGATGTGGAAACACCAACCTTTGGAGAAGCGCTAGAAGTGGCTCGCTGGGTACAACAGTTAACCGGTGTAAGGCCAGCTTTTCTTCTTGCTATAATCACCCAAGAATCGGCCCTTGGAAGAAATGTCGGACAATGTTATCTCAAAGATGCATCGACAGGATCATCTGTAGGGATAAATTCCGGAAGGATTTTTTCAAATGGAATTCACCCGACAAGAGATTTGCCTCCGTTTTTGATTCTTACAAAAGAATTGGGAAGAAATTCACTTTCTACTCCGATTTCTTGTCCTGTGATTGGAATACCCGGTTATGGGGGAGCCATGGGACCTGCTCAATTTATTCCTTCAACATGGAATCTTTATAAGAGCCGGCTTACTAATATGCTTGGACGCATTGCTGATCCTTGGAAAATAAATGATTCTTTTCTTGCTTCCGGACTTCTTTTATCGGATAATCTTTCTTCTTCGTCAAACAATGAGAGAACCGCCGCGTTAAAGTATTTTGCAGGAGGAAATTGGAATAAATCAAGCTATGCTTTTTATGGAAATCAAATTGTTCAAAGAATAAATTGTCTTCAGGTTTTTATTGACCAAGGTACAATGACAGATACTTGCAGTGGCCTTATATTCATACCGTCATAAAATAAAAGAAACCGCCAATTCGCGGTTTCTTTTATTTATCTATATTATTGTTTTATTCTATAAGCTGAAGCTCTTTTTTTGTTGTTTCTATAATCTCGTCAAGATCGCCATCCATTATCCTTTGAAGGCCATGCCAGCTTTTTTTTATTCTGTGGTCAGTGAGGCGGTCTTGAGGAAAATTATACGTTTTAATTTTTTCTACTCTTTTAGCAAGACCAATTTGACTGTTTCTTTGATTTGAAACACTGCTTTGTTCTTGTTTTCTTTTTTGTTCCATTATCTTAGCTCCAAGAATAGATAGGGCGTTTTCTTTATTTTGAAGCTGATTTCTCTCTGTCTGAGAAACAACAACAACCCCTGATGGTAAATGAGTAATTCTTACAGCAGTTTCTCTTTTGTTGACATTTTGACCTCCTGCTCCCGAAGCTCTAAAGAAATCAATTTTTAAATCGTCAGTTCTTATATTAATTTTCTTCTCTTTCGGCTTGGGAAGTACGGCTACCGTTGCCGTTGACGTATGCACTCTTCCTGATTTTTCGGTTTCCGGAATTCTTTGAACTCTGTGAACTCCTCCCTCGTTTTCCATAAGAGAAAAAACATTATTTCCTTTTATTTCAAAAGTAACTTCTTTAAATCCTCCGATAGTCGTAGAGTTTGAATCGAGGACCTTATGAGACCAGTTTTTTTTAGCGCAATATTTTAGATACGCTCTAAATAGGTCTCCGGCAAACAAAGCCGCTTCATCTCCACCGGTTCCAGCCCTTATTTCAACAATAACGGAATTAAGATCGACAGAAGAATTTTCTTCCTCTAAGAAATCTTTCAATTCTTTTTCAATTTCTCTTTTCTTTTGACTTAAAGTGCCTATTTCCGCTTCCGCCAAGGTTAAAAGTTCCATATCTTCAGAAGATATTATGGCCTTATTCTCTTCAATCTGCTTTTCTATTTGAAGAATAGCTTCTTTTTTTTCTATGATATTTTCCAGCTTTTTTTTCTTTTTGGAAAGATCTTCAAATTTTTTCCAGTCAGAAATCAACTCAGGATTGCCGAGTTGATTTAAAATATCATTGTATTCCTTTCTTAAGGATTCAATTTCTGACATAGTTTCCTTTTAGGAAATAAGTTTAAAAGTAAAAAAAGCAAACAATTAAGCAAGTTTTTTGCTTTGTTTTTCTTTTTTTTGTTTTGGCTCTTTTTTCTTTTTCGGCTCTTCTTTTTTTTCAAGGCGTTTTCTAAACTTTTCCACTCGGCCCATTGTATCCATAATTTTTTCTTTGCCTGTGAAAAAGGGATGGCAAGCCGAACAAACTTCTACCTCGAGAAATTCTTTTGTGGATCCTACTGTAAAGTTATTGCCGCAAACGCAATGAACCTTCGCTTTATCAAAATATTTAGGATGTATTGTCTTTTTCATGCCCCTTTTATATCATAAAAAAAGAATAAGGACAAGAGCAATAAGCTATATTTCCTTTTTTTAAAAATAAGAGTAATTGTAAAGGAATTTAGGCAAAAACGAAAAAAGACGCTTGATTTAATCTTTTTTATATGCTACATTGTCCTAAATAAACAGAAAATATAATAAAGACAATATGAAAACAAAGATTGATCAGTTATCAGAAGCGGGGCTCTTTGTCGGACACAGGAAGTCGGCAACGCATCCAAAAATGAAGCCCTATATATCCGGAGAAAAAAATACAATTCACCTTATAGACCTTGAAAAAACGGCCGAAAAGCTTGAAGAAATGCTTGAAAAGATAAAAAAAATAAGGGAAGAAGGCAAGAACTTGCTTTTAGTTGGAACAAAAAAACAAGCAAAGGATTTGGTAAAGGAAACGGCAGATGAATGCAAAATGCCGTACGTTAATGAAAGATGGCTCGGAGGAACTATCACTAATTTTCCTATTATCAAAAAAAGAGTAGAATACTACAAAGATCTTGAAAAAAAGAAAGCAGCCGGAGAACTTGAAAAATATACCAAAAAAGAACGGCTGGAAATAGACAGGGAAATTGAACGGCTGCGCCTCAAATTTGAGGGAATTAAAAATATGGAAACTACCCCTGACGCTATTTTTGTTCTTGATATTCAAAAAGATATTACAGCCGTAAAAGAAGCAAAAATAAAAAATATCCTTATTTTTGCCATAATAGATACCGATGATAATCCTGATTTAGTAGATTGTTTTGTTCCTGCAAACAATGATGCAATTGTTTCTATAAAATATATTTTGGATAAAATAAAGGAAGTGCTCATAAAAACACCCGTTGCAGTTAAAAGCGTAAAGACAGAAAATAAAGAAATTTCTTAATTCTTTTAAAAAGATGATCGATCTTGATTTAATAAAAAAACTTAGAGAAGAAACATCCGTTTCTATTTCTAAGTGCAAGGAAGCTCTTGAAAAAGCAAACGGAGATATTAAGAAGGCAAAAGAATTTTTAAAAGGATTTGAAAAGGAAATTGCCGATAAAAAATCTTCCAGAGAAACAAACATAGGAATAGTCGAAAGCTATATACACCAAAATAAAAGAGTGGGTGTTTTGCTTGATATTCGCTGTGAGTCCGATTTTGTGGCAAAGTCCGAAGAATTTGGAAAACTTGCCCATGAAATTTGTCTTCAAATTGCGGCTTTAAATCCAAAATTTATAAAAAAAGAAGATATTCCTGAAGATATTATTGAAAGCGAGAAAAAAGCATACAATGATCAATTTTCCGATGCTAAAAAACCGGAGAAAGTAATTGAAGAGATAATTAAAGGCAAAATCCTTAAATTTAAAAAAGAAAATTCTCTTCTTGAGCAATTATGGGTTAAAGATCCTGAAAAAACCATTAAAGGATTAATAGAAGAAAAAGTAGCAAAATTCGGCGAAAATATCGCCATAAAGTCGTTTGTAAGATACGAGATATAATATGGAAAATATTTTAGGACTTTCAGGCCTTTTTGTCAGTTTTTTAGGAATACTCTTTATCGTCGGAACTAAAATTCCTATACTTGCAAAATCTGCTCCAAAAGAACGAAAAAAAAGACCTTCTTTAATATTAAAGTTAAAACCTTTTTGGGACTTGCTCTGTGAAAAAGTAGAATCCTTTTCTTTTTATGGATTTCTTCATAAGATTCTTTCTAAAATTAAGGTTTTTAATTTAAAAACGGAAAAAATAACCGATATTTGGCTTAGAAAAATAAGGCAAAGGGGAATAGAAAAAAAGAAAGAAGAAGATAAATAAATATTTTTGCCAGCGTAGCTCAGTGGCAGAGCAACTGTTTTGTAAACAGTAGGTCGTCGGTTCAAATCCGACCGCTGGCTCATAAATTGACATAATATTTTTCTTATGTTATACAATCTCTAGATCGGAAAGAGTGGCTTTCCGAAAAAACGGTTCTTTGAAAAAGGAATACTAGATGCAAGATGAACGAGTTGAAATTTTTAGAGGGCATACAGAAGAATGTCTTCAAAATTACTCTCTTCTTTTTTCTAAAAAAACACAAAAAAATTCTCTTATTGTTATAGCTGATTTTTGTTCTGTTTCGACAAGCACGGTAAAAAGATGGCTCTCTTCAGAAGGGCTTCCCGTAGGGGAGACCTTAATGAAACTGATGTGTTTTCTTGACGCTATTGGGTATAGTATTATTGAACTGGAAAGGATGCCAAAAGTCCAAAGGGGGTTTATTGAACTTATCGCCTTTGGTTTTTTTTCAGGAAAGGAGGCAGCAGATGCTATCGGATATAGCACGGCCTCTTCCCTTTACCAGGTTCTTCAAGGAAACGGAGAACCGGGAAAAGAAAAATCCCAGAAAATGTGGGAAATTTGGAAAGAAAAGAAAGAAGAACTTAATAAAAAAAAAGAGGAAAAAAGAAGGATTTTTGAGGCCGACATTAGGCCCGGTAATTTTGGAAAGGAAACATTTGAAACAGAAAATTCAAATTATAAAGAAAAAGCTACGATTAAAATAATGGAATCGCTGATTTATCTTTTGCAAGAAAACGCTTTTGAAGAGCCAGAAGACATTGGGGAGGTTACCGGAATTATTTTCCGCCTTTCGTCGCACTTAAACTCTTTAAGCGCAAGATTGACAAAAAAAATTATTGAAAATCAGAAAGGATAAGAAATGTTAGAATACCAGGCAATCGTTGAAAAAATCGTCATAAACGGACATCACGGCCCTTATGCCGTTGCCCGTTCAGAAGACCTTGGTCTTGTGACTTTTTCTTTGGATAAAAAAGTTTGGCAAGAAAAAGATTTTCCCGAACCGGGAATTTTGGTAATATTGTCCGATATCAGAAAAAAACGCGCCGGATGGCGCGCCTATAGCGGCAGGTTTTTCCAGCCCTACGACAGTATTTAGCATCAGAAACGAGGAGATAAAGCATGAGAGCAAAAGGAACTAAAATTGTTAATTTGTCTGAACTTCAGACAAATCTTTTTGTAAGAAAAGAGCTCAATCAGGAACATGTTTTGTATCTTGCAGAGCTTATTGAAAATGGGGTCGAAATGAAAGACCCTATAGAAATTGCTGAAAGTACAAACGGTGTTTGTCCCGTTGTTGACGGCAGACACCGCAAAGAAGCCTATGAGCTAAATAACCTGAAAGAAATCAAGGTCAAAGTTCTTCAATTCGAAGACGAGGCCGAAATGATCTCTTATGCCTACAGGCAAAATTCGGGCGGTTCAATGCCACCTTCTCAGGAAGACACAGAGCATACTGTTATGCTTCTTATCGAAAAAGGAGAGAAGCAAAAAAGGATTGCCGAACTGTTGGGATTACCAGTCAGTTTGGTTAGAAAATATATCAAGTGCGTGCAGTCAAAGCAGGCACGCCTTAAAATCAAAAAAGCGGTTGTTGCCGTTGCTGAAGGCGGATTAACAGTGACAAAAGCTGCTGAAAAATATAATGTCGAACCCGAAAAAGTTAAAGAAGTTCTTTTCGGAAGAAAGAAAAAACTTAAGGTAGGAATCCCCGAAATTCAGGGAAATCTTACAAAAAGCCATAAATCTTTAAGTCAAAAGAACGCTTCGCTGATGCGGAGTATTCTTGAAAAATATGAGGACGGCGATATCACTGAGTCGCAAGCCAGAGAAATATTCGTTCATATCGAGCAACTTCAGAAAAGAGCATCCAGAGCAATAGCGGATTGGAAAAAGCGTTTCGAGGCGCTTTGTCATTAAAGTTCTTTAAATAAGCCACTAAGCCCCCTGGCAAGCTTTCAGCTTTCTTACTGTAAGAAAGCGGCTTGTCAGGGTTTTTTATTACACATTTTTTCTTTTCTTAAAAACTTGACAAGAAAGATTAAATAAATATACTAAAGATAGCAGTATGAAATAGAGAATCTACATAATTCAAAAAGATTTCTCCCGAAGGTGTTTAATGCTTAAATATCTTCGGGGTTTATTTTAGAAAGTACTTTGAAAACAAAATATTAATCTTGAATAAAAGTCCCTAAATTATTTATTCAAGCATTTTAGTTTTTTAAAGTTGTTCTGACTTTATTTACATTAGGGTTTAACTTTAATGTAATTTTTTTGAGAGTTTGATCCTAGCTCAGGATGAACGCTGGCGGCGTGGATAAGGCATGCAAGTCGAACGGTTGAATATGTACTTGTATATGTTCAATAGTGGCGAACGGGTTAGTAACACGTAGATTACATACCCTATTCATGGGCATAACCCATCGAAAGATGGGCTAATTCCCAATAGTCCGATTCGTCGGTAAAGGCGAAAGCCGGAATAGGAATGGTCTGCGGCCTATCAGCTTGTTGGTGGGGTAATGGCCTACCAAGGCAATGACGGGTAGGGGATATGAGAGTATGTTCCCCAACAGAGGCACTGAGACACGGGCCTCACTCCTACGGGAGGCAGCAGTCGAGGATATTCGACAATGGGCGAAAGCCTGATCGAGCGACGCCGCGTGCTCGAAGAAGCCCTTCGGGGTGTAAAAAGCTTTTCTCCGTGAAGAACCTTTTAGGTGACGGTAGCGGAGGAATAAGGGGATCCTAATTCTGTGCCAGCAGGAGCGGTAATACAGAATCCCCGAGCGTTATCCGGATTTATTGGGCGTAAAGGGTCCGTAGGCGTTTTGTTAGGTTTTCTGTTAAATATCCAGGGCTCAACCTTGGAAATGCAGAAAAAACCGGCAAAATTGAGGACGTTAGAGGCTGATAGAACGGTCGGTGTAGGGGTGAAATCCGTTGATATCGACCGGAATACCAAAAGCGAAGGCATTCAGCTGGGGCGATCCTGACGCTGAGGGACGAAAGCGTGGGCATGGAAAAGGATTAGATACCCTTGTACTCCACGCTGTAAACGATGGACACTGGCTATTTGAAGTGTCGACCCTTCAAGTGGCGAAGCTAACGCGTTAAGTGTCCCGCCTGGGAAGTACGGCCGCAAGGCTAAAACTCAAAGGAATAGACGGGGCCTCACACAAGCGGTGGATCATGTGGCTTAATTCGTCAGTAAACGAGGAACCTTACCAGGGCTTGACAGATTAGTGAAATCCCGTAGAAACACGGGCCCTCCGCAAGGACACTAATTCAGGTGCTGCATGGTTGTCGTCAGCATGTGCTGTGAAGTGCACCCTTAAATGGGGTAACATGCGCAACCCTCACTCTATGTTTTAAATGTCATAGAGAACTGCCTGAGACAATCAGGAGGAAGGCGAGGATGACGCCAAATCAGCATGGCCTTTTGATGCCCTGGGCCGCACACATGATACAATGGAGTCTAACAATGGGCGAAGCCGCAAGGCGGAGGTAATCCCACCAAACGGCTCCTTAATTCGGATTGAGGTCTGCAACTCGACCTCATGAAGCTGGAATCGCTAGTAATCGCCAATCAGCTATGTGGCGATGAATATGTTCCTGAGGCTTGTACTCACCGCCCGTCAAACCAGGAGAGCTGATAGTACCCTAAGTCCCTCTCTTGAGGGCCCAAGGTAAGATCAGTAATAAGGGTTAAGTCGTAACAAGGCACGGGTAGGGGAACCTGTCCGTGGATCATTTCTTTTTTAGAAAAGTGTCGACCGTTGGTTGAAAACCGAGAATTCTGTTTTCAACTCTGAGGTATTGATCGAGGAACCTTCAAATTTCGATTATTTATAAGTCAGAACAACTTTTAAGAACTAAAATTAAAAAATAATTAAATAAGAAAGCTCTTTTTTAAGCATTTTCTTATTTAATTATTTCTGCCATACATAAGGGGATTTTTGGAGAAAAATTTCTTCAAAAATCTCAAGGGCCGCTTTCTTTTTGCGGCCCGCTTTTTTTTGACATTAATTATTTTTTTTGTTAGAATTTTCCTATTATGGCAGTTCCAAAAAAGATAATTAACTTTCTTCAAAAAGAAGAGATAAGGCATAAAGTTATTTCTCATAAAACCGTTTATACTTCTTTTGACAAATCGGCTACTTTGGCAGTAGACCCAAAATTAATTGCCAAAACAGTTGTTCTAAAAGGGGATAATTCTTTTTACATTGCCGTTATTCCGGGAAACAGGAATTTAGAAAAAGAAAAATTTAAAAAAACGCTTAATTTAACAAGAAAGAAAAATAAAGAGAAGCTTGTTAAAAAAATAGATTTTGCAACTGAAAGATGGATAAATAACAATTTTAAAGGAGTGAAAATAGGAGCAATTCCTCCTTTTGGAAAATTATTTAAATATCCTCTTTTTTTAGACAAATCTTTGTCAAAAAACAAAGAAATATATCTTTCATCCGGTAATTACAATGATTCGATAATAATTACTCCGGCTTTTTTCAAAAAAACCGCAAATGATATTTTTGAAGGAAATTTTTCTGCAGTAAAAAAGAAAAAGAAAAAATCAGTTAAAAAAAAGAAGAAGAAATAGAAATTTGGGCGACTAGTTCAGCGGTAGAACGCTTCTCTGATAAAGAAGAGGTGGAAGGTTCGACTCCTTCGTCGCCCACCAAACAGGATTTTGCAAATTTTCGGAAGCGGAAAAAGAGGTTTGCTCGCCGCGCCTCGCGGCGCGGCTCGCAAGAAATGAAGCCGTAAAATCAAACAGCGGGACGAAATCAAAAGAAACGATTTTTTCGGAAATGAGGCGGTTCGTTCCAATTTTTCTCACCAAGTCCGAAATTTCTGCAAGAAATTTCGGTGAAGCGATTTTTCCCGCTTGAATCAAGGTATTTACGAAGTTTCTGGTTGGTTCGATCCAGCCGCTCATTCGCTTTTGTCCAAGAGTATTTTTTTCACCTTTCAGGGTGATTTTTTGTTGAACAAGCTCCTCCTTTTTATGCTTGTAGGTCTCCTCGTCAATAAGATTATCTAAATAACCTTCAAGCAGTTTATCGAGCTTGTCCTGAACAACAATTATTTTCTGATTTATCTCTTGGACAAAAGCGTCTACTGATTGGGCTTCCAATTCTTCGTTTTTATCCAAATACTCCAACATTTCTTTGGCCCAATCAGTGGGCAAAGCAATTGTTTGCGATTTTTCAAAAAGTTGCCGCGCAAGGTCCTGCTCTTGGACGTACTTGGCGGCGCAATTTCCTTGTTTTTTTGTACATCTATAATAGCGGTAAAGTCCGCCATTTCCTTTTGCGTATTGCGCTGTGAACATTGCGCCACAAGAACAGCGGAATAATCCGCAAAATGGAAAATTATGCTTTTGTCTTGTCTTGCGCGGCTTGCCTCTTTCTTTCAAAACTTCCTGCACTTTCGCAAACAATTGCTTTGTGATGAGCGGCTGGTACGAACCCTCAAACGGCTCGTCTTTCCAACGCATAACGCCGATATACAATTCATTCGTTAAAAGATTGAAGATTGAGGAATTAGAACGTGGCTTGCCGTTTGAGCTTCTTATGCCAAACTCGGCGAGGCGATGAGAAATGGAAGCGAGGCCATATTTTCCAGTCGCAAACTCCTCAAAAGTCTTTTTTACAATTTTTGCTTCTTTCGGCTCTGGTACAATGTTGCGTAATCTATGGTCATACACATATCCCAGTGGTTTTTGGCCGGGCCATTCGCCTCGCCGCAGTTTGGCTTTATTCCCTCGCCGAACATTCTCGGACAGATTGTCCACATAATACTTCGCGTTTGATAAAGCAATTGAAAGAAAAAATTTGCCGCTTGGGGTATTTTCAAACGCGAAAGTCGGAAATTTCAACCCCGCAAGTTTTCCGGTATCAAGCAAATAAATGAGCCGCCCGCCGTCAACGGAATTTCTGGACAATCTGTCCGGAGCCCACGCCAAAATACCAATTGAGTGAGGAAGACCGCCATCAATTTTGCCGAGCATTTCGTTAAAAACTTCTCTGCCCGGAACTTTGGCAGTTTTCTTTTCAATAAAAGTTTCAATGATTTCCAAATGTTCGCGCTCGGCAAATTCTTTTGCTTCGTGCAGTTGCGCTTCCAAACTTAAAACTTGGCGGTCTTCCTCATCGGTGCTTTTGCGAATGTAAAGAAAAAATTTTATTGGTTGTTGTGTTGTGTTCATAGTATTTTGGCGTTAGTTAATAATAATGTTCGGCGAGGGATTTGAAAAATCGCCTCAATTCCGCCGCAGGCGGAATACTTGGTGAAAAATTGGAAATGAAAATTTTTGAATCCTCATATTTTCAAAAGTTTTCATACAAAATTTCATTTTGACGAACCGCCTCATTTCCGAAAAAATCGTTTCTTTTGATTTCGTCCCGCTGTTTGATTTTACGGCTTCATTTCTTGCGAGCCGCGCCGCGAGGCGCGGCGAGCAAACCTCTTTTTCCGCTTCCGAAAATTTGCAAAATCCTGTTTGGTGGGCTATACTTGAAAATGCGCGAACCTTTTTTGAGCGAAACGCCTGCGGCGTTTCGCAAAATCCCAAACCGCTCGGGCGGGGCGGGAAGGAAAGGGGTTGAAGGGGAAAGGAATTCCCGCCCCGCCCTCGCTTTCCGAAAAAATTTCGCGGCGAATTAAAGGAAAAAATTTTCATTTTGATTTATTGCAGAAATTCTATCTATCTAATTTCTATTTTCATTTTATGATAAAAGGTATTGACAAAAATCAAAAAATAGATAATAATCATAACATCAGAAATGATGGTCCTTTGACAACCAACGAGCATCAATTAACCAATAAGGAGACTACCGTGAAGACTATCTGTAAGAGGAGCGAGGACTACTCGCAGTGGTACCAAGACGTTATCGCAAACGCTGATCTGGCCGAACATTCGGTCGTCCGCGGTTGCATGGTGATCAAGCCCTATGGCTATGCCATTTGGGAACGAATTGTAGCCGTAATTGACTCAATGCTCAAGAGCAGGGGGGTTAAGAACGCCTATTTCCCCATTTTTATTCCCCAGAGTTTTCTGGAGAGGGAAAAGAAGCACATAAAGGGATTTTCTCCCGAGCTGGCTGTGGTGACGCACGGCGGAGGCAAGGAACTCGAAGAGCCCCTAGTTGTCCGTCCGACATCTGAAACGATCATTTACGAATCGTTCTCCAGGTGGATTCAGTCCTATCGCGATCTGCCCTTCATGATCAATCAGTGGGCGAACGTCGTGAGGTGGGAAATGCGTCCCAGGTTGTTTTTGAGGACAAGCGAATTCTTGTGGCAGGAAGGCCACACCGCGCATGCCTCCCTTGAGGAGGCCGAAGAATACGCACTTATGATCCTCAACGAGGTGTACGCGAAATTCGCCGAAGAATATCTGGCTATGCCCGTATACACGGGACAGAAGTCAGAAGGCGAGAAGTTCGCCGGAGCCTTACGAACCTTCTGCATCGAGGCTTTGATGCAGGACGGAAAATCTTTGCAGGCCGGCACTTCCCACAATTTGTCTGACAACTTTTCCAAGTCTTTCAATGTCACTTTTCTCGATAAAAACGGACAAAGGAAAAACGTTTTTCAGACGAGTTGGGGAGTTAGCACAAGACTGGTAGGCGGGCTGATCATGACTCACAGCGACGACAAGGGATTGGTTTTACCGCCCGAGGTCGCTCCTGTGCAAGTTGTGATCGTTCCTATTGCCAAGTCGGGCGACGAGGCGATCATTTTGAAGGCTCAATCTATTGCCAAACAATTGGTTGGACTTTCGGTTGAAGTCGACTCTCGGGAAGCCCTGAGGCCTGGAGAGAAGTTCTACGAGTGGGAAAAGAAGGGTGTGCCTGTCAGAATCGAAATTGGTCCAAAGGATTTGGAGAAGGGTAGCGTAATCCTTGTACGTCGCGATAACGGCGTCAAGGAATCGTGCCCGATCGACCAAGTTTCAAAACGGATCGCCGAGATTTTGCAGGACATTCAGTCAAACCTCTTCGCAGCCGCACTGAAACGCCGGGATGAGACCAATAAGACTGCTGATTCCTGGCAGGAATTTGAGGAAGCTCTCAAGCAGGGAGGATATGTATTCTCTTATTTCTGCGGAGAAGAGAGCTGTGAGGCTGGGATCAAGGCTAAGACAAAAGCAGTAAGCCGATTTTTGCCCATGAATGCAGAAGAGGAAGAAGGAGATCACTACTGCATTCATTGTGGCAAGAAGACTCTTCACAAGAAACGCTGGGCATTTGCTCTGGCCTACTAGGATAGAAAGGAGGTTAACGTGTTTGAATCAGTAAGACTTGAACTCACCGGTCGATGCGACATGAAGTGTCTTTATTGCCACGCAGGCGAGAAGAACACGGCTTGCTACAACCGCGACGAGTTACCTCACAGCAGGTGGCTTGAAATCGTGGCCGAGTGCAAGCGTTTAGGAGTGAAGAACTTCATTCTCACGGGTGGGGAGCCATTCCTCTACCGGCAATGGCCGGAAGTAGTTTTGGCGTGCGGGGAAGATGCACGTGTGGTCTTTTCCACTAACGGTAAGCATTTTACCGACGCCAACTTCGCAGTCCTTGAAGGACTTCCTCAGGTTAAGGAGTTTCGGACCAGCATTGACGGGCTGGCCACCAATGATATCATAAGAGATGGGAGCAGCTACCTGGAGTCCTTAGAAAACATCAGGAAGCTGAAGCGGAAATTTCCGGACAGGAAAGTGATGGTCCAGACAGTGGTCTATCAACAAAACCTGGCCGAGGTACCCGCCCTCTACCAAGCTCTTAAGGATATCGGCATCTACTGTTGGCGTTTGAGCCAGCTTTGGAAGACAGTGAGAACCGAAAGGAATCGGAACATCCTCGACTTCTCTGATTACGAAAAGATGTTTGACTTCTTTGCTGAAGTGATTAAAACGCATCAGCAGGATGGCAAACCTTTTCTTCTCAGGATCGACAACGTCTACTACTCATGGATTGAGAAGGAGGATTACGCTCCGATGGATTTGTGCGGGCATCCTTGCTCATACAACTTCAACTTTCTGTGCATCAACGCGAACGGAGACCTGATCTTCTGTCCGGCCCTGAACCTGCCTTACGCCTCGGTCAAAAGCCGAAGCATTGAGGATTCTGTGAATGGGTCTGACTGGTTGCGGGACTACAAAGCTATGACAGTCCAATCGTTGGGCTGTAGAAGCTGCCGCTACATCAGGATTTGCGGGGGCGGATGCAGAGCAGACGCTCTGCGCTGGCTCGGAAAGATCCCGACGATAGATCCCAACTCCTGTTGCATGATGCCGCGAATCGAAGCGAAGATACTTCCTTTACTGGGCGACGGAGAGCGGAGAGCATTCGAAGTTCTCATCGACCATGACGGATGTTTTCCTCAGATTCACGGGGAGAACATAGAGCAGGCAGTTTGTTCTTTCTCAAAGAAAGGAGGGTAGCACCATGGTGCTCAAGAACAAGCAGCCTAGCTAGCCATCAACGATGCTAGCAGGCCTGCAGGCCAAGCAAGACTCAATGTTTTGCTTGGCCCTTTTATTTCTTCGTAGAAAAATTTACCCTACACCTTACTATGGCTGGGGAAGAGGTCATTTCATGGTCTTAAATTTTTCCTTAATTCAGAAAATTTTCCATTGAAAAATTTTCTGAAATGAGTTATGATTAACTCATTAAAGGATTTTGAATTTTTAAAGAACGCCGCGAAATTTTTTCGGAAAGCGAGGGCGGGGCGGGAATTCCTTTCCCCTTCAACCCCTTTCCTTCCCGCCCCGCCCGAGCGGTTTGGGATTTTGCGAAACGCCGCAGGCGTTTCGCTCAAAAAAGGTTCGCGCATTTTCAAGTATAGCCCACCAAGATAAAGCATTTTAGGGCCTTTAGCTCATTTGGTAGAGCGCCTCATTTGCAATGAGGAGGTGGGGAGTTCGAACCTCCCAAGGTCCACCAAAGTTGATTAGTTGCCTCGCTCGGCGCTTCGCGCCTCGCTTCGGCGGGCATTTCCGCAAGGAAATGCCAAGGGTTTTTGAAATCAATCGCCAATTTTCCCGCCGCAAGGCGGCGGTTCGAGCCGATGGTTTTAAGAAAATTTTTCATCTCCGAAAAATTTTCTTGCAAAACGAGATTTTTGGCTTGGTTGGCTTCCAAAATCCAGTTTCTTGTGAGTTCGAGCCAATGATTTCCTTTTCGCTCAAAATTGGATAATTGTTCCTCAATTGTTTTCTTTTCGTCCATCAGTTTATTTTTTCTCTCTTGATACTCGGCAAGCTCAAAAGAGCCGGCAAGATAGCCGTCCATAAGCCGGTCTATTTTTGTTTTAATGGCGGAAAGTTCAGTTTTGAGATTTTGAGCGAAAAGGTCTGATGTTTGGCGGTTTTCTTTTTCCCATTCGCTAACTTTGGCAAGATATTTTTCCCGCCAAACATCGGGCAAAGAAACTTTTTGACAATTTTCTTTTACTTGCTCGGTTAAAACTTCTTCCCGCAAAAAGCGAGTTTGTGAACAATTTTGCGTTTTGCTTTTGTGGGTGCAACGATAATACACAAACTTTAGCCCGCTTTTCTTGATGTGGCGTTCGGCGGTTATTGCATATCCACACTCGCCGCAAACCGCAAAATTGAGAAATTGAAAATTCTTTGGTCCTCGCTTTTTGCGGGGCTTGCCGTTCAAAATTAACGCTTCTTGTATTTGGTCAAAAAGTTTCTTTGAAATCATTGGCTTGTGCGATCCTTGATGAATTTCGCCGCGATAACGGAAATGTCCGTAATAGAATGGATTGGTTAAAATTTTCTGGATTGTGGAAAGGTGAGGCGGTTTTCCGTCTTTGCCAACCAAGCCAAGAGAAAACATTTTGCTTTAAATTGCTGTTAGCGTGTAGTTTCCGGTGGCAAAAGTCCGCAAAACTTCCTTCACTTTGTTAAAAGTTTTTCTGTCAGGTTCAATGGTGCGAAGTCGTGGCTCGTTGAAATATCCGAGCGGGGCTTTTGCCGAAAGTTCGCCACGCCTGATTTTTTGCCTAATTCCTCGCAAAATGTTTTCTCTCAAATTGTCGGTGTAATACTTCGCTTGTCCGAAAGCGACACTCAACATAAATTTTCCTTGCGGTGTCGCTTCAAACCAGAATGTTGGGAATTTTAGCGAAGTGATTTTTCCAGTATCTACGAGATAAATCACTCGTCCGCCGTCTATGGAATTTCTGGCCAACCTGTCTGACATTCTATGTTAAACTGAAGATGTCACGCAGCTTTGCGCGCCGTGACTTATGGCATCCTGCTCCCTAATTCCCTTTAAGAAAAGAGGGATTAAGTGGCTTTGGTCTGACTGTCCGGCGCGCA